>MDVR01000162.1 GCA_001940725.1 Candidatus Heimdallarchaeota archaeon LC_2
TTTTCCTAATCCTTTATAGATATCTGAGGCATACATCTGTCCTTGTTCCTGCAAATATTGTTCAAATTCTTTTTTCGACTTTGCATTGTTCATAGCCTGTTTGATGTTTTTTGATCGTTTTCCAGTTATGACTTCATTCCACGCAGGTTCAAAAATCGCTTCAGGTGATTTTTTGAATAAAGTAAGTGGTTTGGTCTTATCCAAGAGGTATGATTTTTCCTAATCCTTTATAGATATCTGAGGCATACATCTGTCCTTGTTCCTGCAAATATTGTTCAAATTCTTTTTTCGACTTTGCATTGTTCATAGCCTGTTTGATGTTTTTTGATCGTTTTCCAGTTATGACTTCATTCCACGCAGGTTCAAAAATCGCTTCAGGTGATTTTTTGAATAAAGTAAGTGATATATTCAATGAGAGACTATCAATATCTTCTGTTTGGATACTTTCTAATGTTAAAATATAATTTTTCAATTCCTCCGTTGCTGTCCTTAAACTAGGTAACATTTCTGATTGATCATATTTGAAAGCAAGGATTTCTTCATAAGGGGGCCACAAAGCTTCTCTTAATGTTGATTTGTGATCTTTCAGATATTTACCAATTTGTTTAATGATAACTTCGAAATTTGTTTTAATTTCTCGAATTAATTTTTCTGCGTCCTTCTGAAAATTTTGGCTAATCTTATCAATCTTCTTTGATAGCTTATTTGGAATCTCATCTTTATCTTTTATTTCTTTTAACTGTTCATCCCAGAACTTAACAACATTACGCATCCAAAGTTTTTGGATATTTTCAGTAAATTCATCAAGGATATCTGAAATTTCATCACCCATAATTATTTGACCAAAATTATTTTTGGGTAAAATCATCCTTTGACTGGCAATACTTTTGGCAGTAACTCTATTACCATTATCCAATTTCTGTGAAATCGAATTTAATTGTAATGTACAATCATTTATCCATGCCATCAAGTAATCTTTACTCAAATCCTCAAGTCGCTCTGATGCTGCAATGACTGAGCTTTGAATTAATATTTCTGGACTAGTCAGCATGTGAATATAGTGACGTGCATTTAGGTTAGAAAAATCAATCGGGATTTCCTGTTTATTTTTCATCACAATTAATTTAGGTTGTTTCTTGATAAATTCTGAAAACTTAGCATCGGTGTCTTTTCCTTTGATATATACACCATCGTGTTTTTGATCTAGATTATAATTTCTATTCTCAATCGATATTTTGTATCCATTGAGAATAACTGCAGAGGCAACCACATGTTCTATTCTTGGTGTAATTAAATGAACATCGAATTTAAGATTGGCAAGTATATTGAAATAATCAACTAATACAGATGCAGTCTTTATTATCCAACCTTTTGTTCTATAAAAATTAACGAATTTCTTAATCATTTCACCATTATTACCTTCTTCAAACAAGAATTGATCAGTAATAATTGTGGCCAACATATTAGCGATAGCATTACTAGTAGCATTAGTAAGAATTACGGCATCTTCAACCGAAGTAACATTTAATTGTTTTACTTCTTCTTTACTTAACATTTGAGTAATTTCTTTTTTCCGTTTATTTGTTAAATTCTCTAATGTTGAGATCTCATGAATTATATCTTTACTTTCTAAAAAGGATTGAGTAAAGGCAGAGAGTATATCCATCGATGATTTTCGTAATTTGCTTTGCCCCATTCCCTCGATAAAACCATCCATGAAACTTTTGACATAAATACGTTGTGAGGGCTCTAATCTTGGTTCTAAGGCTCTATAAAGAACAGAACCCACATGTTCAATATTTAGTGATGGCATTACCTTATTGAATTTCTTCCTAAGAGGAGCTCTATTTGGTTCACTAAATATTAACAAAGGCTCATCTTTTAATGCTTTTACCAGAGCTTTTCTTACAAATTCATTGAACAATGTAGTTTCCGACGCATGTAATTCCATACTGGAAATATTTGTTATTGATCTTTCAAGCTTTTCTTCAACCCCTTCAAATAAGTTTTTCAAAATTTGCTTAGTGGGGTCCAAGAGCATTGTATCAATTTCACTTTTTACCACTTCATAAATTCTTAAATGCTCACTCCTAGGATCAGATGTATAAAGGAAGGACATCGGTCTCTCGTTTGATAAAAGAAATACAACATGATAGGCAATTCCCTTCAATAATTGATCTTTCAATTCGGTTGTCGGAAATCCAAGATTCCAGTTATCATCCTTTTTGTACCATTCAGGTCCAATTATGTATTTAATGAGTTCACCAATTTCTTTTGGATCTGCTAATAATTCCGCAACAATAGATTGTATCCCTTTTGTTACCAGTCGTTTATCATAACCTAATTTCTTCTCTAGTTTCACAATTGTGCATGCATTTAGAAAGCATTGGATTAATGTAGAACGATGAATTGGAGCTCCATTAATTGCTAACTCTGAAATATTACTGACTGCAGCTAGTTGTTTTCCGAAATTGGTACAAATTGCTTGTGCCAACTCAACTACACCTTCTTTAACAGTTGAACCTTTATCAGCTGAAATAACATAACTCATAATTAATTTTGAGCTATCAGTTACATTGATTGCAAATGTTCCAAAGGAGGATGTCTCAACCGCACCTGTCATGAATTGCGATTCACCAGATGATGCTTCGATAGAAACGATGTCTTTCAAAGCCATCAATGTACTTGCAATGAGCTTCGAATCAGTTTCTGTAGATAATCGACCAAGCTCTCCCATTGTGATACCGAAATCACTCTGAATTGAAAGCCAAATATTCGCTGCCATCTGAATCTAAAAAATAATCCTCAATGAAAAACCATTATGTTTCAATATCGACCCAGTGAAGTTTATTTTTAATTAGAATGTACTAATTTACAACTATCTAATAATTGCTTTGAATAATAGCTGGATAGAAAAAAGCAGGCTCACCCGGATTCGAACCGAGATCGATGGAACCAGAATCCAACATGATAGCCGTTACACCATGAGCCTATATAATTTGAAATACAAAATATTGCATTCCGTTGTATTTAATTCGTTTTTGTAATATTATTGTTTTGTGTTAGAATTTAATTAAGTTTGATTAATTACACTTTGATGGTTACTTGAATTATGGGTTGTTTCAATATTATCTATTAAAGAGATCAAGTAATTTCTTCAAAAGTGCGAGATATTTTTTAGCAGCAAGGTAATTAATTCTCCTTGTAGGGTTTTCAGCAATTCTGAAAACTTGACTCAATTGAGATTGTAATTCCCTTCTACTCCCGATATCTGGATAGTTCTCGCTTAGAAATGAAGCCATTTCTTTCGGGTTCTTAGCAAATAAACCTGTAAATCTGACATCACCTTGTACTTGTCTGACTAATCGTCGTGATAGATGCATAATCGGCTCTCCATATCCTCCAGACACTTTGATATCTTCCAATTTCTTTTCGAAGTCAGAATGACCCTTTTCACCTCTTCTTTTAGTGAGTAAGATTGGTCTTAATCTTCTGGTTTCCGGCATTAACTTTTTACCATAACCATATGCCGCTAAAGGAACAAAAGGTGCGTAGAATGGGAACATACTCATTTGAGCAATTAATTTCATCAAGGCTGTCGAGTACAAGGAAGGTGATAGGAGCCCTTGATAAGTATGTCCAAAATCGAAAATGATAGGAATTGGAACGTAATTCCCATCAGAATCCACACCTCCTTTTTGAGTAAAGGTTGCCATATCAATCAGATTCCTGAATAACAATAAGTTATCGTTGTTACTTACATCTGCAGTCCACCTATTAATAAAAATTGATGGGTCTGCAATGAAGATGAGTTTCCCAAAACCAGGGAATAACGGAATTGTTAAAGCTGTAGCAAATTTAGTGTTACCCCATTCTCCAATGTCGGGTTCTGCAGTTCCATCGGCTGCTTGACTCATACTAGTTTCTATCCATGATTGTTTGGATGAATAGAATGGGAAGAAGGGTAAATCAATATCCACACCCTCATCACCACCAGTAAGTAGTGAGCTCGATAATTTTTGTAGTGGTTGCCATTTGGGTATTTTTTCTGATATTGCAGTTCCGTTTTCATCTAGTTTAGGCGCTCCAAATTCATCCAACACTGGTACATTGGTATTTACAAGTATAGTAATAATTGTTGCAAACTCCAATTGGATTCTTTCAACTCCTTCAGTGTAAGTAAATTTATCACTTCCTCCACCAGCAAGGGGAAGTTCGATATCTGAATGGTCAATTTCTGTTATAATTGGACGTACAGGACTTTCGTTATTACTAAGAGCATCCATTAATACCCCTGTGTGATTGAATGCAAACCTCAGAATGACTTTTCCAATCAGCTCGGTCATGAAGCTACCACCTATATCTGAAGCAATCTCTTCATTACCAGCTCCAAAACTTTCAATAATTTTAGTGGTTCCCGAGCTTTCTCCATTATCTTCTGATGATGAGTCATTACCACTGCCTCCAACGATATCATCAAAACTGGGAACTGGAAAACCCAGATTTTCTGCTTCTTCAGAGAATTTCTGTATGTTTTGAAATGCATCAAAAATTGGATCTAGAATTTGATTCCCAGTGCCAAAATCATCCATAATTATTACCGATCCCCCTCTGAGAAGATACAAGATTACAGAAATTGTTTCTGTAAGATCGTAATTCGCAGCTGGACCTGCAATTACCAATGCACCTGACGCGTTCGGTCGATCGAATCTATTCAATACATTCAAATTGGAAATTATGTTAAGAGCTTCATATTTGTTTGCTTCACCAACTTTTTGAGTCTCTAGATCTTTCCTAATAATAGAATATCCATCATAACTTTCATTATAAATTGAATATGTCTGGGCAGATTCAGTACCTGGAATTGCAGCCAATATAATTGGGGCAACTGCAAATAGGACTAGTAAAATTAGCGCCGTAGTTTTCAAGAATCGCTTAATCTTTGCGACTCTTGGTGAGGATGCAGTTGTTTCTGAGGACAATCGTTTCAGCACTCCAATCTAGGATGATCTTCTTCTACGAGCACCAGTTGCACGTTTCTTTGGTCTTTTCCTTTTCTTCTTCCCTGCTTTCGCAGACTTCTTAGACTTGGCCGGTTTGCCTTTTTTATATATCATATAAATGCTATCCAACGCAGTCTCCACATCTCGATAATCGTCAAAAGTAACTTCATCCGGACTGTATTTAGCAATCTCGAAGTTCAAGATGATTGGTTCTAACTCTTCAGTACTAGCCCTACCTTCATCTACCAGTAGTTGACTATACTCACGGGCTGTAGTCGATATATCTCGGTTAATTTGTGCATAATTTTGGCCAATAGATTCCAATGCATAAAAAGCTTTTATTGAAGCTTGATTATAGTTGGAAGCTTGTGCGGCTTTTTTCACGTCATTCATTGCTGCCGATGTCGACACGCCCTTTTCTTTTTGTTCCCTAAATCTACTTAAGAAATCAAACAAACCCATATTTTTCATTTCTCCTTTTATTATTTTTTGGATAAATTAGATGATCAATCAAAATCATCATCATCATCCTCTATTTGTACACGAGCACCTGATTCAATGATTGTGTTTACAGTAATGTCTAATGCTTTTACCGCATCATCCCAATCATCGTAAGTTGGCTCGTCTTTACCATATTTAGCACTTTCAAATGCATTTGATATGGTGATTAGCGTCTCACGATCCACAATAGTAACTGTGGAAAGATAAGATGCAAATTCTCTTGCTGTTTGAGTAGACGATCTAGGAACTTGTAAGATTTCTTTAGAAAGTCTTTCTAGTGCTTCCCATACCAGTTTAATAGCACTTTTATATCTTTCTTCAGCTCCTAATCGTTTTATCTCATCAATAAGCTCACTGAGCGTACTTTTTGCTTTTCGCTTTCTAGCACTTCTCTCAAAATATTCTTTAATATTATGACGCTGGTAATATATAGTTAAAGCGAATAATAATACACTAAATACTAAAATAATTAATAATGCGTTTCCAGAATCTTCCTCTTCATCTGGAAATAGTTGAATTGTTGAAGTAACTAATATTGTGTTCCCATCCGAATCAATAATTGTTGACACAACAACCGTTTCAGACACATCAATATCCGGTACGATTACTATCGGTGGGTGAATAACTGAAAATCTTATAGGATCAAGGTCTAAATCAGTTCCTTGTGGATTTAGTATAATCTCATTTCCTGCAATATCTGTGACACTAAGTTCCCAACTCACAGTAGAATTAATCGGTAAACCTGTAAAATCAATTTCAAATCCGACAAAATAGAAATCACCCGTCCGATTTGCATTTACGAACGTTCCATTATTCGATACCTGACTTAACCATAATAGAAAGGATGAAGGGTAATCTATCGTACCGTTAAAGAAGATGCTTCCATTAAGAACCAAGATCTGCGTCAACCCTGGAAATAGAAGTACACCATCTGCATCATAATAAAATAATTCTAGAATAACATTACCAATACCTATTCCTGTATCTGTAATATTATAGGATGCTGAACCAGTTTCGGTTTCATTGTATACCTGTTTTACTGTCAGAGTATTGTTTCTCTCAACAGTTTCTTCAAATTGTAAATCTAGAATAGGAATTACTGGATCATCATTATCAGCAACTTCGGTATTAAATGAGGCTAATCCATCCACTTCATTTTGTATTTCTTGCGTTACATAAGAGTTTCCTGCCTGATCAAATATTGTATAAAAGTAATTTATTCTAATAAAATATTGATCAAGAATCGTTCCACTAATTGTAAAACTAATTCTTAATATTCCTATATTTGGAGGGATAATTAGTAACTCATCAATGAAGCTACCATTGATTATTAAATTTCCATCGACATCAAATTGTAAAATCTGATATGAGATTGTTACATTTTTGTATCCAACATTATCAGCCTCAATTAGAAGATCAATTGTTATATCCTCATCAGGATTTACATCTGTAACTTGAGTTAAAGGTTGAAAATTAATTTCGATTGAATTGACAAGATCAAATGTATTATCATTTACAATTTCAATATCTCCCATAACTATCGTTTGATTGGTCGAAGTAAAGTTAAGACTAAAACTTGTATCCCAACCTGCATATCCAGTTGGATGTGTATTACTTGGATATAAATCTACTAAACCAAAACCCGCGAAATCTGCAACTTCTACATAAAAATCAACCCATGTTCCATTATTCTGAAAACTTAATTCTGCAAAGTAAAAAGCTCCATCTCCACGATATGTCATAATTTTTGGTAAATAAATTCCTAGGAATATTGCGTCATTAATGTTGGTAGCAGTGTTGTTAGAAAACTGATAATATAAAACCACAAATCTGATATTATCCAACGCACTTAATGTAATATCAATTTCTGTTGTAATATTGAAATTATTTGGTAAATCAAGATTGGCAGGGAATGTTGGCAAGCCTGTCAAGCCAGGTGCGACATTATCAGGACCCATTAAGATAAATATTTCACCTTCTGTAACTCTCAGTGAAGCGAATGCATTTGCAATAACAATAGAAAAGACAAATGTGGTTCCTGATGTATTGTACAGTAGTTGATTTGCGCTAACGAAATCACTGAATAGAAAAGTAAATGTAGATTGGCTACCTGTGACGGTACCACTATTTGTCTTATCACCAACTGAATTTGTTGAACCTGCAATATCAATCACTAATCCTGTCGCATTTCTACCAAATTCATCTATAACTGAAATGGAATAATATGCATTATTATTATAATAATTGACATACGTATCATTTAATAGGGTATTTGAAACGTTTAAGTTTCTTAATCCATTACCATCGAGTAAATCAACTTGTACTAATGTAGTAATCGAAGAATAATAATTAAAACTGGATGTTTCATCAGTTATTGATAATACTCCCACAGTTGTCCAATCAGTTGGATTTGTAAAAGTCCCAATTGTTACATTAATAGTAAATGTAGGTCTATTGAGTGTAAATGTTATTGGAATATTTATTGAAAACGTACCACCGTCTGTTGTTACTGTAGTACCAACAATTTCTTCTACCAATTGTGAATTCCAAGCACTATTGGGTGTAGTTTTATTATTAATCGAGATAATAATGGGTACAAACTTTGCACCATCTCCTTGTGCATCCAACACTGTCCCAGTTACTAAAATACTATTACTCCCAGGATGATAAAAAGTCTCTGGACTTGTATCAGATGCTGTAAGAGAGGCAAGATCTTCTTTCACCTTGAAGAGTATAATTTCGGTGTCATCTGCAACATTTATTGATTGAATAATTAAAGTTATACTAATTTGTGTCTCCTCGAACAAATTTAAATCTGGAAAATTCGTTTCGTTAAAGATGAAACTAAATTCGAAAGTCCCACTTTCATTTGTGAAATACGGACCAAGTGTCAAAGACGGACCTGCTCCTAACAGAGTAACATCAATTTGTGTATTATTCAATGCTAGTTCTAGGTCACCTTGACTTCCATCTCCTACAAGGGATTGATTTGCATATGTTCCATTAATAGTAATAACTTGTCCAGCTCGATAAAATTTAGCATTAGGGTCAGTGAGGGGGGTTATTCCAATCTTACCTTCAGTGACGAAAGTAAATAGGGATGTTGCTGTAATTGTTGGAGTTGGCGTAATCGGGTTTTCAAATTGAGTATCATTAAATGCAACTTGACCCCCTGTTACTGTGGCTAATAGTGTAATCGTATCTTCTGTACCTGGCCATCCACTTGCATCTCCATATACGGATGAAATTGTAGCCTTATTGGTTCCATCAAGTACAACTGTAGTACTTAAATCATCTCCGTTTGTTCCTTGACCATAAGTTTCTTGAAGAGTTATTGATAATCCAGACAAACTTGCATTTGCAAACGTGCTGCCTTGAATTGTATAAGTATATGTTTCACTAGGTCCTACATTAGTTTTATCTACAGTTACGATCAAATCTGCTAAATCGGTAATTGATATTGTTTCTTTGTAAATTACTCCTGCTTGTCTGAATGGTTCGGTACCATTAAAATGAACAAAATAAATCCAAACATCAATATCTGGAGCTGTGAATGTCAAATCAAACGTATATGCACCTGCAACGTCAGTAATATCTGTTAAACCTGTATCTTCATATTTCAATGGATTGGAGACTAAATCGGTCCAGGTAAGTCCATTTATCAAGGGAGTAGTTGATAGATTACTTGTTTTGTATAACTTTACAGTTTCACCATCCCACGGAACACTACTACCTGATTGAAGAATATCATTGATTTGATGGGTCTCATTGAATATCTTTACTGTATTAATCACAGTTGCAAGGGTTGTAATTGGAGATGGACCTCCAATTCCATTTGTTGTTAATTTATTGTAATTATTATTATTATTATTGTTATTTGTTGAAATAATTTTGGAATTTGAAATTTGTCTAATTGGATTACCATTTTTTGATTGTATTGGAACCTGTTTTGAAGTTGTATTCATTGGTTTTGATGAATTATTATCCTCTTCATTTGTTGAATTTTTTTGCTGGGCATCAATAGACACACCTGACAATAATAAATTCGACAATAAAAATAAAACTATGAACAAATTTCGCTGCCTCATCTATTCATCTTCTCCTATTCCAAACAGAGTTAATACTCAGTAACCCAAGTATATTCACCAATGACCACACATTTATTTCAATTTGATTAGTATATTCGTAACTATTAGAAGGCATATCTAAGCTAGGACTGTCTAGTTGTATTTCACTCTCTCCAAATGTGTTTAATAGTAATGGTGGGGGAGGTGATCCAGTTGCAAAGAATTTAATTGTCACAGCTAATGATGAAAAATCATGAGAAACAACTACAAAGTAAAAGAATATGGAATCTTGAAAACCATCTCTTTGAAGTGAAAGTGAAAGTGTTGCAGTTCCTGCAGAATTAGTTATCCCATTACCTGAAACAATTGATATTCCAACATTATTATTAGTATCACTAAGATCTATTAAATAACAAGTCGATACTATAAATGCACCTGATTGACAACTAGAAAATATATTATTAGCTTCTAACAATGCATAGGATGGGTTTGCATCAAAAATAGTTTGATCGATTATATAATAACTGTATTGTACTCCTTCAGCTGGCTCATTTGGAAATATTTGATTTCCCGGATTATCAAATCCTGTTGCATTGGCTTCTATATCCCATAAAACGGGATTACCATCTAACATTCCATTATCACTCAGATTGTCTAAGACGGGAGTACCCGTATCTAGTAAAACCGCATCCATTGTCATTGTTCTTTCAAACCATACAAATACGGGGATTTGATTATATTTTAATCCAGCTTGTATCAATGCTAATGCTACATAAATCTCATTTGCAGCCTTTCCACCATCGATTAGGGCTTGATCAAAAGTTACATTGATTGTTCCATTCCCAGATATATCTGTGGTCGAAAACGTTCCAAGCGTATTGGCAGTTATTAATGAAGCAATTGGTACTTGTAGAATTAGTGATGCTAATAGCGTGTTGTAATCATCTTCATTCAATAATAAAAATTGAACATTACTAATTCCCTCCATAGGGAGTGCATCATCATCTGTTACAGTTACTGTGAATTGTAGAGTATCTCCAAACAATGCACCATACGCATCTACATTACCGCCAGTATTTGGATTGACAATACTTGAAGTAGTAACATCTGCTTCAAGAACAAGATTTGCATCAAGTTCCCAGCCCGTCAAAGTTCCATTAAAATTCAAACTGTAAATCGCAATAATGCCATATAATCCTATATCTCCTATATTTTCGAGTGGATCCACCTGGACTATTGTAGTACCCGCTACAGGAGTGAGACTTCTTGTATCAGTCTCATCATATGTAAATACTTGTCCCTGCCGGTTTACAAATATTCTGAAATCTCCCCATCCATCTGCATCATCAGTAATGACTGCCGGAATCTCTATTCCAATGTCTGGATCTATATCTCCCGTTAACATTTCAGATTCATTGACTAATCTTAATGAAACCGTTTGTCCCTCTGCTGGGTTCCCATCATATAATATTCTTACTCTTCCCGTTAAGTCTTCTCCCATCTGATTAGTGAAGAAAGTATCTGTGGTAGGGAATGGATCCACAGTTATTGGGGTGAGTAGTGAAGTAGGAGTTCCTGAAGTGATTTCAATTTCAATATCGGGAGCACCTCCCAAGGCATTTTGACCAAAAGCAAAATCCGTACTATCCTCTTGCAATATCCATGGATCTGGAACTGGATTAAAAATTCCCCAGTGGTAGGTAGTTTCAGACCCCACTTGAACTGGAATCATTACCTCAATCCAAACATGGAGATGCTCGAATAAAATTTCTATTTGATCACAATTACTACTACCAGTACAATCATTCCCATTTGAATCTTGAAAATTACCTACTGAAAAACCAATAATTGGTCGTGCAGGAATATCAAAAGATCGTAACATATTGACAAATCCAGCTAATAGTTCTTTCATACCAAATTGAATATTAGGGTCTTCTAAAGCCCTGTAAAACCAATAAGCCTTATCTGCACCAGTATCTGCTACTCCTGATGTTTGTGTAGGGTCAATATTAAGTGATCCATCAAATAATCCCTGTACAACTGCATTTTGTACATCATTATTTAAGAGAAGAGCAAAATTGTATACGCTAATTCCTGGATTATTATCAAGTATTGCTTTGTAACTATTGTACTTTGTTACGAAATCATCATCACCAGTATTAGTATCATCGAAATAATTTGAACCACCTGGAAGTGATTCAAGACCCCATATACCACTTATTTCATCAGGGTTGGCGGTGGATAAATCTCCAAATCTAGAAGTGGGGTAACCATCCAGTGTCGAAGAAAGCAAACTCATCGTGACTGAATTATCAGCAATATTCGTTTTGTTTTCAGTGATCCAGTAAGAATCATAATTTACAAATCCTTGAGTTCTTGCAGAGTCAAAACTCATTGATAATACTGGTTGTTCATTAATGTCTCTGTATCCACTAATACTCCCATCTATCAGAGATCCATTATTACTGACTTCTGCATCCATACTTGCAAAATCATCAGTGATCGCACCACCAAATTCAGAATTCCATGGTACTAGTGCATCTCCTAGATATGCATTTGAGATAGTCAAGTATTGTTCGGCAATATTAAATGCTCTAGCTTCGTCAAAATTACTTCCAGTAAATACACTATTATAATTAGCCTCTCCATCTAAATAATCCAATTGAGTACTGGTATAAGCTTGTTCAAAATCAGCTAATCCTGTATCATAGGTTTCAGCTACTCTCCACCTGTAAAGATAACGATCTTGAAAATAATCTAATGGTTGTCCATCCGTCGGTGTAATATAAGCTACTTCTTCTTTCGGATCTGGAATATTACCCAAGAGATCTAATAAGCCTTCTAAAAATTCTGCATAAAAGGGGGAATCAAGTCCAGTAAGGTCAAATGCTCTATCGTCGGGAACAAATTCATCATCAGATTGTTGTCGAACTAATCCCGGCTCATTAATAAACGGTGAGAATATGGCTGACAACACTATGAAAGTAGCCCAAATTGCAACTACTTCACGCGTTACAGCAGGGTATTTTCTAATCTTAAATCCTTTACGTATTAATGCATAAGCTAGAAAACCTGAAAGCACCATACCCAAAGTACCAGTGACAATTAATTTCATTGCAGCGCTTAATTCACTTGTTGAGTCAAGAAATCTTCGCGCTACACTATCTTCTTCACTAAGATTTCCGTTTTTACTAGCATAAATTAATCCGGAATATAATGCAAGTGGTAAACCTAATAGGAGTGAGGGGATTTTCCCCCAAGTTAATCCTGGTATTCTCAAACCCGAGGAGGCTTTTTGGTATTTGATGACTTTTATATTCCCTTTGTCATCCTTAACCCGTCTAGTGACACCTCGTTTTCGTTTTCTACCTGAAATATTTGAAGATGAAGAGCTCATGATTTCACCACTGAACTAGTCTAGAGCATAGTTCTGAAATTGAAAATTACATATTACGAAAAGATGCAATCATCTAAAAGGCTTATCCGTAAAGAAGGATTATTGAAAAGCATTTTAGATTTTCACTTTCAAAATTTTATTCTTCATTTATCTTAATATAGTCTTTCAAATAAAGACATTTCATAACTGCAAAAAGCATACATTTTCTTAACTTGATATATCATTTGATATTAATACTTTCAGTCTACTGTTGCTTCCGTGTTTAAGTACTCAAATAGATTATAAAAACTAGTGAGAACTCTTACTCGAACTTTGCGGATACCTTCAAAACTCGATGAGAATACAAAACTTATTCTTGTCAAAACAATGCAAGAGTACTCAAAAGCTGCACAAATGGGTTATAATTATGGTCTTTCTAATAAAACATTTTCTAGGATAAAAATTCATCATGGTATCTACAAAGATTTCAGAAAACAATCTCCTCTCAATTCTCAATTAGTGATAAATGGGAAGAACAAAGGAGTTGATGTATTACTCAGTCAAAAAAAGAGGATTATGAGAAAACAAACCTCCAAAAAGAAGAAAAATAATATAATAAAACGACCTCAAGTAAAATTCAGTTCTATTATACCAATAAGATATGATTACAGGTGTTCAACAATCCATTTGGAACAGCGATATGTTTCAATAGCAACTATCTCTAAACGAGTAAATTTAACATTTGAAATTCCTAAATATTATAGTAAATTTATCGATTGGAAATTCAAGAGTTTTGAGCTGGTTTATATTGATAAACGCTTTTTCATTCATTTTGTGGTTGAGAAACCGGTACCCCCTGAATTCTTGAAGTTACCCCATTCTGGTATGTTTATCGGAATAGATCGTGGTATGCGACATCTAGCAGTTAGTTCTCAAAATCAATTTTACAGTGGTTCTCGATTACGTGCTTCTAAAGATAAATATTTTAGATTAAAACGTAGTCTCCAGAAGAAAGGCACTCGATCAGCAAAATCTAAACTGAAGATTAGTTCTGGTAGAGAAAAACGGTTTCAGAAGGATATGAATCATTGTATAACAAAAGATATTATTTCAAAAATTCCTGTAAATTCAACAATTATATTAGAAGATTTAAGTTATATTAGAAAAACAACAAAGCGAAGAAGAAAAACAAGATCTAGTAGAGAATTCCATTCCTGGGCTTTCTATCAATTTCATATGTTTCTGGATTATAAAGCAGTGGAAAAAAATATAGAAGTTGTTTATGTGGACCCAGCATATACTTCACAAGAATGTTCAAGCTGTGGCTATATTCTCAAAAGTAATCGAGATGGATCTAATTTTCTTTGCAAAAAATGTAATTTTTCTTTGAATGCTGATCTTAATGCTTCTTATAATATAAAATCAAGAATATTTGATGATAATTATCTAGTACAACTTGCTCGTCGAGCTATACGCATGATGGGTGGGGCTTCCGTCATTATCCCCAATGTAGCGTCTTAGGGCAGCTACAAGAAAAAGTATACTTTTTTGAATGATAACCCAAAATTACTTAATGTATATATCTTCCAATAATTATTCGCAATTCTGATTGGTTGACAATAGTCTATCTCAAATATTAAAATATTTAATACGAACTGTTTTTCAATAATAATGGCAATCTGAAGGGTATCTCTTTTAATTATTTCAATTATAAAGAGAATATTCATATCAACTAACCAAAAGGTATTTTGCTATCTTACGCAACTAGTAGTATCATGGGAAACATTTTCACTCCACGGGTGAGTGGGAAAAGGGAATTATCACTGGCAACAGAGAAGCTCAATGAGGGGAAATTGGAAGAGGCGCTGGAACTAACCAAACATGCTCTTGCAATAATTAGAAAAAAGGGTGATCAACAAGAAATATCCTATGTAAATGGGAGAATTCTTGAAATTCAAGCAAATCTTTCAAAAAATCAAGGAGATGTCACTAATGCAGCCAGAGCATTTGGGCAATCGGCATTACACTATTCACAAGCTCAAAAACAAAAAGAAATGAATCGAGTAACTATCATTTATGTCGATCTTTTACTGGAAATGGGTAGAGAATTTGCTGAAATGCAAAAGTTTGACAAAGCAGCTTCAAATTTTGAAGAAGCTTCTATTGCATACAAAACCTTGGGATTGGAGATAGATTCGATGGAGGTAAAGGCAAAGGCATACATCTTTCGGGCTGCTTCCGTGAAAAATCTAGCTGATAGGAAAGTGTTCTTGCTAAAAGCTGTAGATTTGTTCAAACAATCGGGTATGGATCACCCGCTTGTTCTTGGACATGCTCAATATTATACTGCAATGGTTGAGAAATTTCATGATAAAGAACAAGCAATTAGAAGATTGGATAATGCAATAGATTTCTATAAACAAGCAAACAATGATTCAATGATTGTTACAGCTCGTCTGTTACAAAATCAACTGCGAGAAAATCAGTAATAAAATCTTGTAAATCTTAGTTTAATGTAATTTATCAAATTTATTATTATAATTAGTATCTAGATATTTTCTTTCATTTTTCCTCTTATGATATTTACCATGAAATCAGTAATATAATCTTCACCCAATTCACCGGGAACTTTTGATAATCCTTCAATTTCTTCATAATTCTTTATTATTTTCAATAAATATTCTCTATTTTCAAACTTCTCCAAATGGCTCCTTTTTGAAACTGACAATCTCTCTAAGGCAACATCGACTGATATTTCAATATAGAATGTCAATTGAGCTGGAGGTGACATCTTATTGATCTCTTTAATCCATTCTTTTGGTACATCCATGGATCCTTGGTATACGATTGAGGAAGCGGTATATCTATCAGAAATTACTATTTTACCTTTTTCAAGTTGAGGTTCAATAAATTCATAATAATGCTCGACACGATCTGCTGCAAATAGAAGTGCGTCTGCAAAAGGAATTGAACTAGGATTACTGAGATAATCTCTTAAAATAACACCTAATTTTTCTTTTGTTGGTTCGGAAGTTGTTATTACCTCATATCCTTCTTTTTGAAGTGCATTTTTTAATAAATTTAGTTGTGTGGATTTACCAGAACCATCAATTCCTTCAAGAACTACAAACAAGCCTTCTTTCCTTGCCATCCAAATGAAATAAATTTCAATGATACTTATAATTGGTCATTATAATCGGCGAATAGTCAAACAAGTCGGTCACCAAGCAAGAATTAAATTATTATTTGGAATTCGATAAAAATTTTGTTAATAATCGAAATTATCTATATATTGGATACTTTAATTAACGAAGTAATAATTATAATTAAAGAAAATATAAATCGAGGGCCTATGGTAATTACTGAAGCTTACAGTGTAACCGCAGTTGATGTTCTTGGTGATTTAATTATCCATAATTTGAATAATCAAAAAATAATTTGATTAACAAATAGTACAAAGCCGGTCGAATTAAAGTTAGGGAAGTTTGGAAACAAAGTGACTTACCTTATCAACAATTTCAAAATCTAGCTAATACTGAGTAAAATATTACTGATATTGTATTAATGTAAGATTACATTTTTACGACCAAAATGATAATTTAGATTATCGATGATCTCGTCTCAAGTTATTGATTTACGTTCTGATACAGTTACAAGACCGACAAATGAAATGAGGGAGGCTGCAGCTACAGCACAAGTGGGTGATGATGTATACGGTGAGGATCCCAGTGTAAATGAATTAGAAGATTACGCGGCTAAACTTTTGGGAAAAGAAGCTGCACTGTTTGTAAGCAGCGGAACTCAGGGAAATTTAATTTCGATATTATCTCAGACCTCAACAGGTGACGAGGTTTTACTAGAAGAGAACTCCCATATTTTTTATTACGAAGTTGGTGGAATATCTGCTGTTGGAGGTGTAATGCCAAGAACATACAAATCGGAAAAAGGGTATATAAGAAGTCACGAATTTGATAAAATTATTAGAAAAGACGATATCCACTTTCCTAATCCGACAGTATTTTGTATTGAAAATACACATAATCGACATGGAGGAATTGCACTTTCCGCTCAAGAAGTGTCTGAAATGGCAAAATCCGCTCACGATAATAATCTAAAAGTTCATCTCGATGGAGCTAGAATATTCAATGCAACAACTTACCATAATATTGATGTGAAAGAATATACCAAGCATGTGGATAGTATTCAAATTTGCTTATCAAAAGGTTTGAGTGCACCTATTGGATCAATTGTTGCTGGAGATAATTCATTCATAGAAAAAGCGAGGAAAAAAAGAAAGTTGCTTGGTGGTGGAATGAGACAGGTTGGAATAATTGCAGCACCCGGTTTGATTGCATTACGAGATATGAGAGAGAGGTTAGTTATCGATCATATAAATGCCAGACAACTATCTGAAGGATTAACTGATTTAGGAATTAACGTTTGGCCTACTCAAACTAATATTATCATTTGTGATATATCAAATATCCTAGAATCGTCAAAAGAAGCCACAGAAAAACTAAGAACCAGAAATATTTTTGTATCCGCTTATGGTCAGAATCTTGTAAGATTGACAACCCATAGGCACATTGTTGAAGAAAATATTCCAATAATTATTGACACCATTTCAAAGCTATGGTTTGAATAATTTGATTTATTGTTAAGAGTGAAATCAATTTCTTTATGAATAAGAGTATCTTATAATTGTAAATGAAATTTATACCATAAGAAGCACACTATATTTTTTTAGGGTAAATAGTTGAATCGATCTGTCTTAAATCAGTGATTATAAGTGGTAAACATAATTTCCTCCCTCCGAAGCATACGTTTTAGATTGATCTTAGTAGTAATACTAGTTGTAGCTGCTCTTTTATTTCAAACATTTTTCTTAGTTGCTACTCAAGATTTACAAACTAATTTTGAAAATAAAGGGGATGAGTATTTAGAAACTGATACCATAATTCTCTCTCAATTAAACGAATTAAGTGCGATTACAGACAAACTAGAAGTTGAACATGTAGCGACACTATTAGGAGATTTACTATTCAATGAAGAAGTAGATATTTCGATAGGGCAAGACACTTTTGGTGAATATCTTGACTTGATGTCAATAATTCAGTCTAATTTAACTACTAGACAAGAATTAGGTTATTTTATCGATTCTGAAAGTGAGAGTACTTTATTGGACCCTGCTACTATTTTCCAAAACCCAAAACTCAATCAATCAATAATTGATAATACAGAGACAGGAATTGCTTCAGCATTTAGTGATTTCAAGAATTCATTTGTCATACTGAGAGAAGATATCAGGTTTGATTTTGATGGTTCAGTAATACACACGGGTAATTTTTTCGCTGTTGATCTCATATTGGAGGCTGAAACAGAATTAAAAGAAATAAGGAACCAGCATAACCTAAATATTGAAAATGCTCGTGGACAATTCGAAAACACAACAGGATTTGTTTCAATCATTTCCGCAAGGGTCGATCAATCTCTAAATTTATTACTAAATGAATCAGATCCAAGCGAATTAAATCGAAAATTGCATATGTTGGAATTATTTAGACAGATCAGTGAATATGTATCATTTGTTAGTAGATTTGAAAAACTAAATTTAGCAATAGCTAGTATAACGCAATCAGCGGTTGAAGAAGAAATTACTGAATTTAGAATAAATATTGATGCAAGATCGAATAATATTACAGAATTAGCTTCCTTAATCCAATCCGAAAATGCATTAATACAGGGTGTCATTCAAAGTAGCATTGGATATGTTAAATCTGCCTTCACAAATGTCCATACACAAATAGGAAATGCATTAAATTTCAGTTCAATTACTTTGGGTAGAATAATTGAAGACACAAGAAATCTGATTACAGAAGTGACTGAAGATTTATTGGCGGAACAATTTCTCTTTCAAACAGAATTTGATAGCCTTCTAAATAAATTGGATAATGATTTAAGGGATCAAACACAAACAATTTCCATTATCATCATTTTAGCTATTTTTCTTTTAGTTGGTTCTACCGCATTTATTCTTGTAAGATATTTCAATCGATATGAAAGAAATTATCGATTAATTGGAGAAGGAAAATTGAATATTCCTGCAAGAAAACATTATGCAGACAATGAAATAGGAAGAGTAAACCATGGTTTTGACAATATGATAGCTGAGCTCAAAGGAATTTTATCTGCATTACAAAGATCATCAGAAAGAATGGCAGGTATTGCTGAAGAACTGGCTGCCGGTTCCGAAGAAGCTTCAGCGTCAGTTCAAGAAGTATCGAACACTGTAAGAGAATTCTCTGCAGGAGCAGCTGAACAAAATCTCATGTTAAATCGAATTGATGAAAAATTAAGCGCTCATCTTAAAACAATTGAAGATGCGACTAGTCAAATTAATGAAACTTCTAATTTTGTTCTGAAGGTTGCTAAAAGAACCAATATCCTTGGTTTAAATGCATCGATTGAAGCTGCAAAAGCAGGTAAATTTGGATTAGGTTTTAATGTGGTTGCGGAAGAGGTTAGGAATTTATCAAGTGATACTAAAACTTCAGCTCTAGAAATTGCAGATTTAATTGAAGTAATCGAAACAAAAATTCAAACTACGATTAGAGAAATTCAACAAGAAGTAAATATTACCAAAGATGTTGCTGAAAATACTGCTGCTGGTAGTGAAGAGGCTAATGCAGCTACTTCAGAACAAGTAGTAATGTTGAATGAAATATCTCAGACATCAAATGAACTATCATTACTTGCAAATGAACTACAAGAATTATTAAACCGATTTGATCTTTCATAATATAGAATAAGTGTAATTTACTAATTTTTCAAATATTTCTATGTATCAATTATTTAAATAAAAAGTCTGAACAATTATGCTAGATTAATTATTCTAATACATCTTGACTCATTTGATGCAGCGCTTCAAGGCCCCTAATTTCTTTGTCGTAATATGGTATTTCTATAATATTATAATTATTAAATAAATTATTAATATATTCCAAATTCTCTTTCTGACCGACACTTCTAACACTGCAGAATCTACAATCAAGATTTTCTAATCGAAACAAAAATTCAAACTACGATTAGAGAAATTCAACAAGAAGTAAATATTACCAAAGATGTTGCTGAAAATACTGCTGCTGGTAGTGAAGAGGCTAATGCAGCTACTTCAGAACAAGTAGTAATGTTGAATGAAATATCTCAGACATCAAATGAACTATCATTACTTGCAAATGAACTACAAGAATTATTAAACCGATTTGATCTTTCATAATATAGAATAAGTGTAATTTACTAATTTTTCAAATATTTCTATGTATCAATTATTTAAATAAAAAGTCTGAACAATTATGCTAGATTAATTATTCTAATACATCTTGACTCATTTGATGCAGCGCTTCAAGGCCCCTAATTTCTTTGTCGTAATATGGTATTTCTATAATATTATAATTATTAAATAAATTATTAATATATTCCAAATTCTCTTTCTGACCGACACTTCTAACACTGCAGAATCTACAATCAAGATTTTCTAATCGAAACAAAAATTCAAACTACGATTAGAGAAATTCAACAAGAAGTAAATATTACCAAAGATGTTGCTGAAAATACTGCTGCTGGTAGTGAAGAGGCTAATGCAGCTACTTCAGAACAAGTAGTAATGTTGA
>MDVR01000163.1 GCA_001940725.1 Candidatus Heimdallarchaeota archaeon LC_2
TGCTAATTCATATTCAAATACAGTTCCTTGATCAGTTAGATCTCCAGTAAAAATATAGTAATCAGCATCAATCTCATTTATGTACTTGACACCTTCAATAAATGTCTCTTCATTAAATTTACCACCTATATGTGCGTCACTGAATACTACAAATTTCATGAAATCAGTGTATACCCTCTGTTCATTAATCTTTATCAAATCAAATGGATAAAAGTGAATTTCTAAATAGCTCTCCTTATTTTCAGATTTTTTGTTTCAGATATCCAGAAAGAAGTGAGGGATAATTTGTAAGTATACCATCAACATTATTTTTTATTAGAAAATCCCACTCTTCAGGAAAATCAGCAAAATAAACCATTGTTTTTGTCCCAGTGTTTCTTAGTTTAATAAATTCTTCTTCTGAATAATTTCTCCATCTAATTTGGGAGTATTCAATCCTATTTTCTTTAATTATCTTGTAAAATTCATCAAAAGACCGTTTTTTCTGCATTAAACCAAGCGAGTATTTATTTGTGTTAACTTTAAACCATTGTAATGTTTCAACATCTCGAGCGGAAATGTATCCATTGCCAATACCTGTTTTCCCGGTATTATCATCTAAACAATCCAACATTAATCTTTCAAGAGTTCTATTTTCCTCTATTTGATCGAATTGAGGCTTAACTTCAACAATGTAAGAAACATCGACTGGTAGTTCTTGAAGAACCTCAGCAAAGGTTGGAATCCTTGTATTATTGAATAATTTGTTCTTCCAAGTCCCAACGTCTTTTTGTTTTAATTTTTGTAGTGTAAAATTAACAATTCCTTGATCTTCACCTGTAATTCTAGAAAGTGATCTATCATGAAAAATAACCAATTCTTTATCTTTAGTTATTTGTACATCAAGTTCAATTATATCTACATTTGAAGTAATAGCAGTCCAAAAAGATAGCATGGTGTTTTCAGGTGCTACACCTGATGCACCTCGATGCGCAATGCTTACAATACTCATTTATTCTATTTTTCAAGATCAATTTTTTAGTTTAGAGAATTCAAAAGGAATTATTGATAAATTAAAAAGAAATTTAGTGACTTCCACCAGGAATAGATTTGAGAGGGTAGATCTGCATCAATCCTGGGAGTTCATAAACAATTTCTGCCATATTTGCTTGGTGCACCATATTCATTATGGGTTGTCTTCTTCTGAATGTCATATAATTTCTAATTTCTCTGAAATATGTAAATTTATGATTTTCTGATGAATTTCTAAATTTCAGTTCAAAATAGTTAATTCCATTCTTATCTAAATTAATTTCCAAAGAGTCCAATGGTTGAATGAATTCATAACCTCCACCATGTGGTGTGATATTAAGTTTAGAAAATTTATTTTCTAGATTCAGATTTCGAACTCGCCCACCTTCGGTCCACTTATCCAAAAATTCACTTGTAAGATTCGGTTTATGTTTTACAGCTACAAGTCCTTCTTCTGGATTAAAAGCTATAGGCATTAAACCCTCATGTTTCTGAGTTCCAATAATGTGAGAAGCTCCTTTTTCTATTAATCCTTGATGAGTAATCTCTTCCAACTTCTTCCATGGATGTTTATCAAATATTTCACCCATTGTTATGTCTCTATTTTCTGCGTTTGCTGATTCAGTTAATAGAAATTGATTGTAATATCGATTTCTAGCCTCTCCTTCAAGAAAAACAATATCGCCATGTGGTGTTTCTATATTATGGAACCCCTCTACATCGGACAACCATTCTTCAGGATTAGAAAGTAACTTTCCTCCAACATGTCCAGAACAGTGAACTACAACAAATCTTCGATGTGTATCTTCTCCACTTTCTGGGTCAATTACATTATAGACTCCAGCAAAATGATTTCCTTTTCCTAATTGGCTAAGCTGATCATTACCAATTCTTTGTTGTGAAGAGGTAAGATATTCAAGTAGATCCACATCTGGGATTGGATCTTCGATTTCATAGATGCTGAATCCACAGCCATTAGGTAATGAATTATTGGTAGCCATCATACCGTCAAACTCTAGATTTAAGATTGCACCATAAGTAAATCCTCTTTTTATCCTAATGGGATTATAAGTCACGGTGCCATCAGGAGCAAAAAGAACGTATGGATTAGATTGTTGAATGTCCATTCCAAGATGATCAGCTGCATAAAGAACCTTTGCGAATCCAACTTCCATAATTTTTGGAGCAATCTTTGCGACCTTACCTCCAGCTGCCAATGAGAAAATTCTTTCACGTGCGAGGTTCATCCATGGTTCTAGCATTTTCGACACACCTGAAAATGAAACTTTAGGTGATAATTTAATAATTTCCTCATTATCAAGTGTTGATAGTTTTCTAGATAACATTGATTATATACCCATCGTTGAATTTGTTTATAACTTTTTCTCAGAATGAAACTATTTCATGAAGGAAATTTGTTCGGTCAATAGAATTTTGGAAGAAATTCTTATGGTTTAATATATAAAGCATAGTCAATTATAGCGTATCAATTAAATTTTTGCAAATGATGAGATTCAAAGCTTCTTCTAATGTTTTATTTGAGTAATTATTGAGCGGTTGAATTTTCTGCTTCTTTTTTTGGATCGACATAGTATTTGTAAAATAAAGGTATAATATATGGAGCAACTCCAATTGACACCATTAACATACCAATTGCTATGACAATTGAACCAGTGGATGGAGCACCTCTTAATCCAGCTCCTACAATTGAAAATCCCATCAAGAAAAATAATGAAGTAAACATCAATTTGGTTATAATGCCCATTCCATCTCTCTTAAGATCTTTTGACTTTGCTTTTGACACATTTCGTTAATTGACTATGTCCTTTTTAGCTTTATCTCGCGCACACTTAGAATATAGATTCTTTAATATAAAATTTAGTAATTGCCCTCTACTACTAATTATCAAACCATTATTATATATTGAATAAGTAATAATATTTAATTATGGCTTCTCAAGTAATTGATAAATCAGTATTACTATCATATCTAAAAGATGGCAAGGTAAATTATTCTTTATTGAAAAATGATCTTTGGCTAAAAAAAAACTTAGAGAAGATGAAAAATACCAACGTTAAGGAATTAACTTATTCTGAAGAATTTGCATTTTGGCTCAATGCCTACAATTTATTGACGCTTCAAGCTGTTTGCAAAGAATTAGAAAAAAATCCTAATTGGAAGGGAAATTTATCATACTTCTCAAGGATTCGCTTTTTTGCTCTTAGAAGGCATTCTATTGGTAGTAAAAAAATTTCACTCTATACTTTGGAAAACAAAATATTACGCAAAAAATTCAAAGATCCAAGAATTCATTTCGCAATAAACTGTGCTTCTATTTCTTGTCCATTTCTACCCGGAAAATTATTTGAGGCAGATTCATTGGAAACATACTTAGAAGATTTAACTTATCAATTTATAAATGATCAAAATTCAGTAATTTTAAACGAGGATACTTTAAGCCTTAATCAGATATTTAAATGGTACAAGAAGGATTTTAAAGAAGGTGGTGGACTTATCACTTTTATTAACAAATATTGGAAAGGATCAAAGATTCCAAATAATATTAGAATAGAATATTTAAAATATGATTGGCATATAAATTCAATTTCCTAAAGAACCAATGTATTTATCTCTAAACAACGTGTAATCTATATATCATAGTTTTTACGCGATTAATCCGAAAAATTCACACAAGATTTTATATTTGCAAGTTTCGAGGTTTTAATATAGATAATAAATTGGAGTTATTTTATGGCATCCATTCCAGATAATTTACCACCCGAAGGTTTTGATCCTTTCTACAAAGCATTAATTTATTTGAGTATTGTATATATCATTGCCACAGCATTCACAACCTGGTTAATTACTCGAAAGCGTGCGAAGCCAGTTATTGAATATCGTGATTCTGATGATTCAGGTCATGTTGAAATGCCAGATTCTTCTACTACACAAATTTCATTTGAAGACAGTAGAGATATTCTTGCAAGTTTAAGAATTGAAATTGCTGGTGCTGAAGCAAGTTTAGTCCAATTAAGTGCTGTAAAAAATGAAGGAGAAGTCTCAAACGTTGCTTACAAAATTTTGCACACTCGTTTTTCATCAGATGTTACAAAATTGACAGCTAAAATGAATGAAATGCTGAAAGTTGACATAGTCAGTTCTAAAACGGGAGAAATTGATTCTGGTATAACTGATGATGAGATGGTTGACATTGAAGCAGATCTCGAGAAACAATTACAAGAGCTTGAAGATGAGGATGATTTTCTGGCACCAAGAGGTAGAGGTAGAAGAGGGCGAAAATCAAAGGCTAAATCCGCTGTAACTAAAACAGTTATCACAAAACCTGTAGAGGTAAAAGCACCACACGAAAAAGTAAAGGTCACAAATCCCCCCCCACCTACCAAGGCTTCTATACCTCCACCAACCGCATCACCCCCTCCTCCTGAAAAACCGATTTCACAAGCTCCCCCACCAACTAAAATTGGTCAAGCCATGCCAGCACCCACTAAAACATCGACAGCTGGGATTCCTCCTCCACCAACCAAGGCTTCTATACCTCCACCAACTGCAAAATCAGTATCATCAGCTGCGCCCCCTCAAGCAGCTCAGCCAATGAAAGTTGAAAATGCAGATCCTGAGAAAGAAAAAATATTTGCTAAATCGACCTCAATTGCTGCATTAAGAATGGATATGCTAAGAGAATTAGCCCGTTTAAAGAAATTAATTAATGAAGATGAGTAATAATTCAAAAAATATTGCTGCAAAATATACTGCAAATTTAGTGCAAAATAATCAATACTTAATATTTGGTTCAGGGTCCACTGTAAACCTAGTAATTGATTATTTATCAAAATCACATTTCAAATTGGAAAAATTAGACGTTGTTTCAGCTTCTACATATACATCTGAAAGGCTAATGAAATATCAAATAAATGAAATCAGTTTAGAAGAACTGAAAAATAAAAAATTGGACACTTCTCTGATATGTATTGATGGTGCAGACCAGATTAAATTTGATAATGGTAATAATCCAGTTTCTATTCTCAAAGGCCATGGATCTGCATTAGTTAGAGAAAAAATTCTATGGGCACAAAGTGATATGATTTTTGTCGTTGTTGATAAAAACAAATTGGTAGATAAAATTACTGGATTTATCCCGGTAGAGATTATACCGATTGCTAATGAATTAGTAATTGATAAAATAAATTTACTTTATGATGATATTGAAATAAAATTACAAATGAATTCATTAGAAGAACCCTTGATAACTGATAATCATAATTATATATTAGAAGTACACCATCAAGGTCGAATTACAGATATAAACAAGTTTCACAAACAAGTAAAATCACTAGTTGGAGTAGTAGACACGGGTATATTTGGAACTACTTTGATAAACAAATGTAAATTCATTATTGGCTACAAAGATAAAGTTAGAGTGATAGGATGATTATACTCGACGAACTGTTAAAGGAGATTCAGCTCTATCCAAAAATCTTTCCAATCGTTTTGTGGTCGCCTTTTTTCTTGATAATTTAATTTCACCGTTAGGATCAATTATTGCATTCAACATTATTTGAGGTCCAATCATAAGTTGGATTTGTTCATATTCATGTCCATTTTCTACTTTTACAATTAGATGCTTTCTTGTTTCAATTATTTCTAGAATTGGAAGATTATTTCCTTCTGAAGTAAATTTTGATTTCATTGGTAAATCAAATAAATTTTGTTTTTTTCTTGAGTGTCTGTAAGATCTGTTATCCTTGGGTTTTTTCCTCTTCCGCTTAAATTCCTCATTCCCTGTTAATGGTATTACAACAATCTGCTCTCCAAAAGAGAACATTTCGTATAATGGTTTGCGATTTAGAAAGTTTCTTACTTCAATAACAGGTCTAGCCAACCCCTGGTCATTAAACCCAGAGGGTGTTTTAACAAGCATTTTGAGTGACAATACAGTCTCTACATCTCCATTGAAAATGAAAATTACAGTGTCAATCACATTTGCAATTAAACCCAGTTCTATGCGTGTAACAAATCTTTGTATTGCATCAATAGGTTGAGTGGCATGGATTACTCCAACCATCCCAACACCTGCAAGTCTCATATCTGTATATACATTGAAATCCAAATTTTTTCTGATTTCATCAAATATTACATAATCAGGCCTCATGAGTAACAAAACATCAGCCAATTTTTCTACATCTTCAGGAAGTGTCGTAAATTGAGTTATTCTGTCATCTAGTTGCAAATCTCTTGGTTTTTCAATTGTCTTAATTATCTTCTGCTGATCGGCATAAAAATTGGTTAAAGCCGCAGCAAAAGTAGATTTTCCATGTCCGGGGGCACCCGCAATTAGTATCCCTTCAGCTCTGTCTTCTAATCTTTGCAACAGTTTTTCAGGAATATTGTATTCACTGAGTTTTTTCTGAATTGTAGGTCTAACGATTGTAATTTCGTAAGCATCTGAAAAAGGAGGGATTGTTATAACAATTCTGTAATTATGTAATTGGATTACTTGGACCAATTCCTGATCATCTTCAATGAAGGCATTTGCTTCTTCATCGGCAATCTCTAAAATTGTTTGTGTAAGACTTTCAAGATAATCACGATCTAAGATATCATCACTAATTGGATCTAAACTCCACTCACCAGGGTTTCCATGTTTTACTTGTGGATTTAGATTTTCTCTAAGATGCAAACTCATAGTATTTTCAAATACATCAAACATCTGTTCTAGTTCAATCATACAATAAATTATAACAGGCAATTTGTAAACCAATCGGTAGATAACAAACGAAATACTTTAACAAAAATAAAATTAGAAATATCTTGATATTGCTACATCAATAATAATTATTACCAAAGCTATAAACATATTTGGCAATAACCAATTTTTGAATTTTTTAGCTGTATTATAGTTGGGATCTTTTAATAATGGTATCCCCTGACGTAAGAGTAATAGAACAAATCCACCAGCCGCAAGAATAAACAAAGGACCAAATGTATGATTGAATAATGGGAGTAAAGCCACAATAATTGCAACCAAAATTAATAACAAAACTAATCTAGCAGCATTAAACTTTCCATATAATACAGCAATTGTTTTGATACCATATTCCCTATCACCTTCTGTGTCCATAATCCCCTTAGCTACTTCTCGAGAGGTATTAAGAATTGCAGAAATAAGAAATAGGTATATTGAAGCATTCCAAGTAGATATTGGCCAAAAATGATCCCAACCAGATACTATGGCATCACCATAAAGAAATGCAGAGGTAGCAGTTACTCCAACCGTAATATTTCCTAGGAAACCTAGTTGTTTAAGTTTGGAATTATATAATAGTGATAAAATGAGGGTAATAGACATAATAATAATTGCTTCTAAACTCCCAACACCTAGTCCGGCTATTGTCCCGATTATAAATAATACAATTGCATAGATCTTGGCTTGCTTTAGAGAAACTTTTCCTGATGGTAAAGCCCTATGCGGTGCATTTATTTTATCAATATCAAGATCAATAATATCATTATGAACCATGGCGATACCTATATATGCATTTGCAACAATAATTGCCAATACATATAACCACCACTCAGTATTATCACTTGCAAACCATATTCCAGTTACAGCCATCGCAGTAACCATAAAGGCATTTGGTGGTCTTATCATTTTTAATAAATCAAAGATCGCCACGTTTTCTACAACTTCCATTTCTATATAAATGTGATTTTAATGTCTATATTATCAACTTTATGATTTTTTTCAGCATATAAATCAAATCTATTATTATACATAATCATGATTAACGATTTATTTTAAATTTCAGATTTTTCTAATTTTGAGTATTCATCCCACAGTTCTTTCCAGTTCCAATCTGAAAAATTGGAATATATTTTATCATCCAATTCAGATGGTTTTATCTTAGTAGCCTCCAAATATGATACATCTCCAATTGCATCAACCATTCCTATAATCAATAATTTGGAAGACTTCCTGGCTATTTCAATTAAACTTTCGAGATCATTCAGTTGAATTGATCCTCCTTCTCTCAAGCAAGTGACATAATATTTTGCTCCATCTAATTTTGGTTTAGTATTTCTAGCATATAATCTGAAGAAAAATGAGCTTCCACTACCTAAATTCAGGATGTAACCACGATTCCGTAAATCCTTATAAACCAAATATCTTAAAGTAAACTGAGGTAAAATATCTGAAAAAAATGATAATACATTTTCTTCCGTTAGATATTCATCATCTTTCTTGATTTTTATTCTTCCAAGTTCAAGTAAATGTAATGCCTCAAATCCATTCAATTTAACCCCTTCGTGTTCTGGAATACCATAATACCCCTTGTTGTGTAAAGAAATTGCAATTGGGCCAGTTGCTAGAACAGTCGATCCTTCTAATATAGCTGGTACCATATTTCTAGTTTCTTGATCTTCAGACATTTCAGGATGATCCTCATTTTTATAATTTTTCCTTTATTTATTTTTGTATTGTCAGTATTACTTCAATATGATCCAAATTTGGTGAGTAATTTTTTATTGTTCTCATTGAATGGGAGATAACTTTTGCTCCTAATTTATCTATCCAATTAGTATATTCTTCAATCCATTCCGTATGATTATTTTTCCTTGCTAATGGATGAATATGAATAATGGCATTATTTTTACAAGCCTGAATAGCGGTTTTCATATGATTTTTATTTACATTATGATATCCCATAAAAACATGATCTGCCCAATTTTCAATTTTAGCATCTTTACAATCAATATTCATAATTTCAATGTTTTTTATTTTGTTTATTTTAACTGTTTTCTCTAAAAATGAGAATGTGTAAGGGTCTTTTTCAATTAGTTTGGCATTGATATTATTGTGGACCACAACTTGGAGGCTTAAATTACCGACTGCAGCAAACATATCAAGTAAATTTTCCCCATCTTTGATTTCATTTACCAATTTTATTCTAAGATTTCGATTGCCACCAGAAAAAGTAATTTTAGAAATATCTAAATAATACTTAACATGATTTTCTTTGTGTATTACAATGGTATTTGGATTACCAGCAAGATGAATTAACTCAGGTCGTCGATTTTCACCAGATGTTGTTACATGTTGAAAAACCCCGGTACACCAAGGATAAGCCTCGATTATAGCCTCTCCTAGCTCTCCAGATAAGATAGTATTTTTTCGTAATATTATTTTATTTTCTATTCTTTTATATCCTTGTGGTATATTCTTTAAATTTGGATTTACTTGAAAAATTCGTTCTCGAAACTGAAGTTTTGATATTTTCAATGTTTTACAAATTCATTCATTAAACAAATAATCTTGTATTTTGTCTTGTTACATATCGTTGTATAAAAAAAAACTAAGAAAAACATAACATATTGAAACCCTCTAAGGTCCAATTTAATAGAATTAAATCAATTTTAGAAGTACAGTTTCCTAATCTAAAAGTTAAGCAGATTTTGGTTAATATTGATATTGTTTTATCTAGGAAAACAAATAGAATAAAAGAAGTAAACGAAATTTCAGAAAACAAAAAATTATTACTATTTGCACTAAGACCTAATGATGGTCATTTAATTCCAAGTTTATATGGAGCTCAAAAAATTCTTGACACAGGATATGAGGGGAATAGGGTCATTATGAGTAATGATTCATGTCCATTTATACAACAAGGAAAGTCAGCATTTTGCAAACACGTAGTGGAGGTTGATCATAATGTTATACCCAATTCTGAAGTTTTCATTCTTAACCCGAATCGAGAATTAATTGCAATTGGAACCGCTTTACAACCGGGTTATGCTATGCTTCAAATGCAATCGGGAATCGCAGTAAAAACCAAAAAATATAAGAAATGATTATTTGTTATTATAAAATACTGATAGTTTTAACTTAAACTCATAATTGCTGAAGCTAAATCACCTTTACTTTGTTCAAGTGCTCTTCTTGCTTTTTCTTTAGTTACATTTGCGGTTGACATTATAAGTTTTACATCATCTTCTTTGATTTCGATTTCTACATCATCTATTCCACTATCTTCTACAATTGGCTGAGCATTTACCGCTCTTCTTTCTACACTCTGTGGCACTACACTCCAAATTTCTTGACCAACATTCATAATTGAAACTTCAGGGCTCTTCAAAACGATTTCTTCAGTAGGGGTTCTTACAATTACCTCAATAACATTTTCTATTTCTTCGGTATCCATATTGGCAATTGCTTTTTGCATTTGTTTGTTTGACATACCACTCATATCGCCCATTCCTCCACCGGGGCTTTGACTTTTTCTCCGACTAGCTCGCCTTGCATCTCTTCTTCTTTTACTCATATTTTCAATTTTTCAATTCAATTAATATATTAGTTGATAATACTTTATTGAAAAGTGAAATTGAAAGGAATCACAATATAATATGTGCATTTGTGTAATCGTTATTGTATATTCCAATTTATTTAAAGGAAATAATAATAGATCGCAGTTTGAATGTCTGTTGATCGTCTAAAAGAAATCCGAGATGCTGAATCTCAGAGTGATATCCTTATTGTTGAGGCCGAAGAAAATGCCGCTAAAATGTTAATGAAGGCAAGAAAAGAAGCTGATGAAATAATAAAAAAATCAAAAATAGATGCAGAAAATGAAGGGAAAGCCTATACTAAGAAAATGCTTGATGAAACTAAAAAGGAAATCACAGTACTTGACAAACAGGCTACTAAAAATAAGGAAGCCTTAAGATCGGCCAAAAAAGGAAATTTAGAAAAGGCTACCGAAATGATTCTTAATAAAATAACGGAGTAATTCTCTTGAGTACAGTAGAAAGAACAGTAATTGCAACGGTTACTGACGATATCACTGCTTTAGGAATGAAACTGGCAGGTATCGGTAAAATAGCAGCTCTAAAAGAAGATGAAAACGGATCAGATCACATTACAAAATTTGCTAGTGACCCTTCGATAGCCGTCTTAATTATAACAGAAAAAGTTGGTGAAATGAATCGAGCTCTTCTAAATAGGATTGCTCAAAGGCCTTGGCCTGTGGTAGTTGAAATACCTGGACCCGAGGGGAAAATCGAAAAAGAAAGTTCAACACTAAAGGACCTGGTTAAACGAGCTTTGGGTATTGATATGGATGTTTAATCAATTAATTTCGTTAAAAATTATTACCGAAATACACGATTATTGATATTTTACAATTATTAAATTATCTTTTCATAAGAATAAACTGAATCAAATTCGAATCCAAATTTTAAGTATAGACCTTCAAGTTGTAACAACTCATTAATTAAGAAGGTTCCAACATGTTTCATCCCTGCAGGTTTGAGGGTTTCAATATGTGATGAAAGATGTGTATCAATTATTTTTTCAATATCTGTGGGATCCTCTGCCCAAAAAGGAGAAATCCCTCCATAGGACGGATCTTCATCTGATCTATGTACATATGTAAATCCCAAAATTCTATTATTATCACCTGTCATTTTCCAACTGACATAGGTCGGACCTTTTTCTTTCTCCTTTCTTTCCCTGTTGCTAACTGCATAATTGTACCAATACTGCCCCTCTTCTTTGGAGAGACCCATTTTAGTTTCATAGATTTCTTTTAATTGATCATGGAATTTATCATCAAAATCAGTCACACCCTCAGTATTTCCAGAGATTTTAAGATTTTCAACTGGAGTGCGCGTTCTTTTGAATAACAATCGATTTTTCTCAAATCCATATTTATTTGCAAAATCTAATGTATTTCCGAATCCTATTCCAGCGGGGGCTCGAATTTTTTTTATTCCCAATTCACGGAACCTAATGAATGCCTTTTCCATAAGATCTGAAACAATATCACGGTCATCATTCTTAACCAGAGGAAATCGAAGTGTGCCGTAATCTCCTTTTTCAGGATTTTTCACTACATCTGAAACAATGAAACCTACAAGTTCATCATTTTCAAACGCGTAAAAACGGGTTGATGGATCAAAATTATCTTTAGAATAAGTCTTTCTTAGTGCATCATAAGAGGTCCGATATGGATATTTCCATGGACCAGAAATTTCCCAAACCAAATCCACCTGTTTATCGATAAATTCAGAATTATATCCTAATATTTTATGGGTCACATTATCATTCTATAGATGATTCTAATAAATATTAGGTAAGAAGAGAATAATTTATTACTACATTTAGTGAAAATTTCTCTAGTAATATTTGATTCCACTATCATAAAAATCAAATTACTTTTATTGGAAATATCAGGTTAAATTAAATTAATAATTGATCTTATTCTACAATTCAAGTTAGTTTAGTTTATCCATTTAAATTTCTTAAATTTTCTATAATTAGAAAGTAAAACCACCCCAAAGGTGATGATTAAAAAAGGAAAATAAGTCTCATTAGTTGATGAAATCTCATTTTCCTTAGTATCTGTAGATTCCTTTGATGATTGAATTTCCTCCCCTGCCGTTCCAGTGTCAGATGATGTTTGTGTTGTTGTATCTATGGAAATTTTGGTTGAAATGGAAGGATTTATGTCATCTAGGGTCAATGGGAGCCCATTATAAGTATTTCCAAAAAAGTTCGCTGAATCAAATGAGGTTTGATCTGGGGCAATCGGGGTCCAATCTACATTGTTAATTGAATTGTTTTCAACAATTAAATCTGTGGAACTTTGGATAAATATGCCGGTACCCTCAATATTATTAATTTGGTTATTGGAAATAGTTATATTATTTCCCCTAGCAAAAATTCCATTTTTAACCACGCTACTAATACTATTGTTGTTAATTACAACGTTATTATTGAGATAGGAGATAATTCCATCATTTGTACCACTCACAATCGTATTATTATAAATCTGAATATTATCACTAAATTCTACAAATAACGCATAACTATTTGCGTTTTCTATAATATTATTCCTAACTACTAAATTATCACTGTTGATAACAAAAATAGTATTACCATCATTATATATTAGATTCTCAATAATAGTATCGGGTGCATTTTGCAATAATACCAAATCCCAACCATCAATATTTGGCAGATGAACAGATCTTCCACGTCCATCAATAATCAAGACATTATAATTATCAATATCAGATCCATTGATTGCAGTTACTGCAATAGATAACGATACTAAAACATGAACTAGAAGCATGGTTCTGAGATTTTTTCCTAATTTCATACCTATTCAGATTATGTTTTTACTTGATCTTTATTAATATTACTTGTGAAGAAAATTTCAACGATTTTTTTATGCGATCATTATTCTTAAATCAAAATCCCCCTTCCGATCTATCAATAACTAAAAGGTATTATCATAAATCCTTTTAATAAACAATTTTAGTTTCACATTAGAGCTCAGACTACAAGTTTTTTTTGAGAGATGACCAATGAGTGAAAAAATAGTTGGAAAAATAGAACGTATATCTGGACCATTAATCCAGGCATCTGGAATGAAAGGTGTGCGACTATACGATGTAGCCCGTGTTGGAGATTTAAAATTAATCGGAGAAATTATCAAAATTGATGGAGAGATTGTCTCTATTCAATGTTATGAAAATACCGATGGTATATATCCCGGAGAAGTTGTAGTTGGAACTGGTAGTCCACTTTCAGTCATACTTGGTCCTGGTTTAATGAGCCAAATTTATGATGGCATTCAGAGACCACTCCCTCAAATTAAAGAAGCTGTTGGTGATTACATTACCAGAGGTGTTGAGACACCCGCACTCGATATGAATAAGGAGTGGGATTTCAAGATGACAGCCAAGGTTGGAGATATGGTTGTCGGTGGAGATGTTTTTGCCGAGGTAGAGGAAACTCCCGCATTTCTACACAAAGTAATGATACCCCCACTAATTTCAGGTAAGATCACGAAAATTGAAAAATCTGGAAAATATAATATCCGAAAAGTGTTAGTTGTTGTTGAAGATGAGAACGGAGTTTCTCATGATGTTCTCGGTTATCAAGAATGGCCTGTTCGAAAACCACGACCTTTCAAGAAGCGTTTGGCTTCAGATGAGATTCTGATAACTGGACAGCGGATTTTTGATACTTTCTTTCCTATTTCAAAAGGTGGTGTGGCTGCAGTGCCTGGACCGTTCGGGACCGGAAAATGTATGGAAGGATCTACACCTGTTTTATTAGCAGATGGCAATAAGATTGCAATCAAAGATCTCTTTGAACAATACAAAGATATGGGTGAAGAAGTAGTAGGAGAAGAAAATGAGACCATAATCAGACTTCATGAAGGAAATGAAATACAAGTTATTGGTTTTGACTCAAAGGACTATTCTTTAGCAATTACAGAAGCAACTCATGTCTATAAAGGTATGAGTGACAGTCTTATAAGGATTGAAACTAAATTTGGTCGAAAAATTAGCATTACACCCGTCCATAAATTACAAATCCACGATTTTGAAAACACAATTGAAAAACAAGCTATGAACATCGAAATTGGAGATTTACTATTAGCACCGAAAGATTTCAGCATTGATTACGATGATCAAATTATTGAATTTGACACTTTTAACTCCAACGATCAAGTACTTTTAACCAAACAAGAACTCTCATTAGACCAAAAATTTGATTTAGATCCAGTTGTCAAAATTGAACTAATTGAAGGCCCAGTTGAAGTATTTGATCTAACAGTACCTTCAACTCACAAATTCCTTGCTGGGGAGAAGTTACTAATAGTTCATAACACTGTTACGCAACATTCACTTGCTAAATTCGCAGATGCTGAAGTAGTGGTCTACGTTGGATGTGGCGAAAGAGGGAATGAAATGACAAATGTACTAGAAGAATTTCCACACTTAAAGGATCCTAAGACCGGATTGCCACTAATTGCGCGGACTACAATGATTGCAAATACCTCAAATATGCCAGTTGCGGCTCGTGAGGCATCGGTATACACTGGTGTTACAATGGCGGAATATATCCGTGATCAAGGTTATAATGTAGCAATGATGGCCGATAGTACGAGCAGATGGGCGGAGGCGATGCGAGAAATCTCAGGACGCCTAGAAGAGATGCCAGGAGAAGGTGGATATCCAGCTTACCTTGGTTCAAAAATTGCAGCTTATTATGAGAGAGGAGGAAAGGTGGAACTAATTGGAAGTGACGAACGAATTGGATCGATTTCAATTATTGGCGCTGTGAGCCCTCCAGGTGGAGATTTTTCAGAACCAGTGACACAAAATACATTACGTATTGTGAAGGCATTTTGGGCATTAACTAAGAAATTGGCAGAACAACGTCATTTTCCAGCAATTTCATATTTGGATTCGTATACCCTGTATTGGGATGTTCTCGAACCCCAATTCTTGATAAAATTCAGTGAAGATTTCCCTGAATTGAGATCAAAAGCATTCAGACTTCTACAAGAAGACAGTGATTTACAAGAAATCGTGCAATTAGTTGGTCCTGACGCACTCCCACCGGCTGAGCGGATCACTTTGGAAGCAGCAAGGTTACTAAAAGAAGATTACTTGCAACAAAACGCATTCCATGATGTTGATCAATATTGTTCACCAGAGAAACAGGTTCTTATGCTCAGAAATATATTTGATCTTTATGATAAGATGAGAGAGTTGCACGATGGTGGAGTTGAGCTTGAACAGATAACAAATCTCGATACATTTGACAAGATTGCTCGTATGAAATATGAGGAAACAACGGACAGTCTCAAAGTATTAGCAGATGAGATATCAAAAATGTCAATTGATCAATTTGAAGTAATTCAAGTTTAAAATTGCCTTAAAAATTATCCCAATGCAAATTTGCAGACGGGTCGAAAAACTCAGGATTTTGTCTTTTTAACTTTTCTAAAACTTCTTTGTGCTTCATTTCCCTATTAAATTTATGTGGGAAATATTCTTTCGCAATTTTATAATGGCTTGCTTTAGACAAGAAATTAAAAAATTTTTCTCTATTTTCTTTAGCAGTCATTATTCCGATGTAGTTTCCATCTGTGTTGGTATATATTCTTGCCCTGATACCAATTTCTCCTAATTTGTTTACTAAAATTTCTTGGTCTATTCTAGAAAAATTATGAGAAGCAAGTGAATGTGCAGTTTTGGAGTATGTACCATCCCCCACATACCAATGTAAAAGGATATTTGGTGTAATTTTTTCAAAAGAATTAGGAACAATTTTTCTGTATAATCCTTTCTCATCTGCTGCTTTCGGTTCATACCACTTTTGCCAAATGAAACTAAGTTGGACGGATGCTGAAGTATCGAATCGAATGTTCCACTTTAACTCTTGATCCGGATTGTTAACCGGTGCAATATTTCCATGTACATTATAATCTTTACTAAATATATCAGCCAATTTTTTTACCCATTTAAATTCTTGAATTGATTTATTTACACGGAATTGAGCTGTGTTAGTTTCAGCAATGATATCAAAAGCATTGTTCCATTTAATCACATCCACCATTCTCAAGTCCTCATCTTTGTGAATTCTATTTCCTAATTTCTCTATTTCCAATAACGCGTTTTTATAATCATCAATAGTAAAACTGGGATTATCTGGTTTACCCTTTGTCTGTACTCTTACATGAATATCTCCTAAAATACTACCAACAATTATATCTTCCATCTCATTGGAAATATCAATATTGAATCTTCCAGTAAAATGATTTATTGATTTTGTCCATAGAGCAGAATTCGGTATTTTTGCTCCCGTATCCAATATCTCATGTTTAAAAGAATCAGGACCTCGATTAATAATTTCACCAATTCGTTTCATCCCAATTAAGTCCCCAAAATACATTTGTCGAATTTTCGAACCATCTTCTGTTATGTTTCTAGGGTCAATCGCAAGATCATTTTCAGTAAATTGAGGATCATTAAATCTAATTTTATCTAATTTTACACGTTGTTTATGTGCAGTATTTAGATGAATTCCTAACTTAGAGGCCAACTCATCATCAGATATTTTCAAAGCTTCTTTTTTAATGAGATTGTTATCGCCCTTTGTAAATACGTAATCTAGAATTGAACCTGTAAGGCGTACCTTTTGCATATTAATTGCATTTATTGATTTTCCAATAAGATTTGAAAGTTCGATTCCAGACATATAATCCATATTTTCATTCAACAATTTATTTTGTTCTTTTGTCCATGGTTCTTTCTTTCCTATACCTTGGGAAGGTACTCCCTGAAGCGTGTGCATTTTTTGCTTAATTGATCTAGCTGATCTTCCAAAATATCTCTGCAATTCCTTGTATGGTAAGTCTTTATTATCTATGAGAGTTTGTTCATCATCTTTTGTCCAAGGTAGACCTTTATTTGGAGTATCACCATCTTTATACCGTGGATAGATTTGAACGCTTATTTTCATTGTCGGTTCGTTAGTTTCACTTACTCTGTTTTCATTTTTTAACAAATCATCATCTGAAATTCTATCCTCATTATCTGTAAAAAATGGGTTTTCAATATTTAGTGATTTCTTCAGACCATTGTGTTTATCATTAGCTAAATTGAAATCATCTTGCTCTACTCTTCCAAGCAGTCCTAAATCATCATCAAATTCATCTGTGACCATTTCCGTACCGACAGATTTTTTGTTTTTTAGAACATCATCTTTTTCATCTAACCAATCTTCACTATCATCTAGAAAATCTGATAATTTCTTTTTATAACCAAGATCATCCTCCCGATAACTCATTTCATCACTTCAATTTAGATTTATACTATAATAAATCGTGATCAAACCATTTCAAAAAACAGATATCCACTGACATCTGGTGATCACGAGTTTCATTCAGTTTGTATGATGAATAAACAGCCAAAGGCTGATTCATCCTCTGAATTAGGTTTTTTCTTCATGTTCTTTCAATTATGAAATAATTGAATCCCAGAACATGACAAACTTGGGTTATAGATTATAAGTGATGAAAACTATATAAGAAAACACCAAAAAAAGAGCATCTCAATTTTTCAATAATTAAAATAGTACAATATTATTGCGAGCATGAATTTTTCCCTACCAAATTATACTAGGAGGATCTTATACACTTATTAACTTTAAAATTTTTAAATTCATAGTAAGTATATCAAGTAGAAAAATGCTGTTGTCAGACTTCTTGATGGATTATGTTTATGATGAATCGATAAAAGAAATTTTAAGATTTTACAATGCTAAATTATCTGGGGTAAAAGCTGTAAAAATTGAACGATTGATAAAATTGGATGATTTTCATGTTGAAGAGCTACCCGATTTTCTTTATAGAGAAGAAATTCAAGATATCTGTGATGCACTCGAATTGCCACGTTCGGGAAAAAAAGATGACCTCTGGGAAAGAATTTTGGAAGAGATTGAAGGCCTTGAATATCGTAAATCAAAAATGAGAACTTCTAAAAAGAATGAGTTACCCATCCAGATTCAATCAATTGCTTATCAAGAAGTTCTATCTTTGTCAGATACTAGTTTGATTATTGATATCAAAATAAAGAATAATACTTTAAATAACGAAGTAGTCATTCTATCTCATTACTCAGCATGGAGTGAAGGTCAAGAACGTAAAGAAGATCCAATAAGTATCTCACCTGGCGAGATCCATAATTCAAGCATCCTTCTTCAAACACCAAAGGAAAACAGGAAATATAAATTTCAAGTGAAATTGCTAAATGAAAACAACTTGCAATATAAGCGACAGGCATACTTATTCGAATTTGAGATTAAGAAAAGTAGGAAAGATAAAATTCTTCAAGTAGTTTCAAACGTTGGTGAAGTTATAGTCAAAGCAATTTAAAAGTGATATAAAACCAAATTTCAAGCTAAATACACCTAATATCGATCTGTATAATTGTAATATGTTGTGATCAAACCATTTCAAAAAACAGATATCCACTGACATCAGGTGATCACGAGTTTCATTCAGTTTGTGAGATGAATAAACAACCAAAGGCGGGTTCATCCTCTGAATTAGGTTTTTTCTTCATGTTCTTTATTCAATAATTAATTGAATTTGAGAACATGATATTTTTTGGGTACAGATAGTAGGGGATAAATTCTATATAATTCATAAGCTAATTCTAAGGGTTTTTCTTGTTTATTTCCTTATCAGTACTTCTTTATTCGAAATCTAAATTTCCATTTGAAAAATTAAATTCTTCATTTTTGTTAAGTCCAATGGCTGCTAATGTTTTAGCAATTTCAGCTGCTTTCTTCTCATATTCTTTGGGATGATATTTCTCAAGGTGATCAAAATTGTTTTCTGGGATTATCTCATTGCAAAATACACAATATTCATCGTAAGTCTCTCTTACTCCATGAATTCTATAAAAATGATCGTTAAAATCAATTTCTAATATTTTTTTGTCGCAGAAACTACATTGATAGTAAGTATCATTATCGTCCTTCTCTTTTGCTTCACCCATCTCGTCCTTATTCACAACAAACCTCTCCGTTACCTCACAGAGTACATGATTCATTCCAATTTCTTTCGCTTTTACAAATCGATGATTTCCATCTCCAATCCAATCATATTTTGGTGGGTTCATCCAATTTTCGGACGTAAAAACGAAATTCTCTAGTGAAATTCGAGGTAGATGGATCTTTTTTCCAATAGTAAATGGAGTGTACTCATTAAATGGCATTCTAAGAAGTGTATCTGCATCGGCCCAATTAGTCATTCTTTCTAATCGGTTTTCATGTGATATGGTGAAAGGGGGGAGAAGATCCATGAGTACTGCTCGAATAAAAGAAAAGTATAGAACTTGAGTATCAGGATTTGGTTTATACCCCATTGCTAAGTCAATTGACAAATAAAATTTTCTCATATAGTCTTTGAGTCCCTGAGGATATTCTCGAGTAAGAAACCAATCATGAAAGTTTACTGATACCACGTTAATTTGATACTATCATTATTATTATAGATAATCGATTGACAGATACCTAACGTATCACCCTAAATAATACCCACAGCTAGCTGGCATAATACCTAAAAAATCAACTAGCAATTGCATAAATTTTTCATGCAACAACTTGCATTTTACGATTATTTCGATCATCAGGGATTTGATTTTTACAGGCTTAAGATCAAGAAATCAAGTAATTTGTATTTCAAATTCTTTCTCATATGGACCATGTGGACCAATCGGGGTAGAGTTTGGCTTCAATCGGTATTTGCCCTTGAATTTGGCATTTACCTGGATTCCAATCTTGTCAGTAGGATGATGAGCGATCTACTCATCAACTTAGCTCCTAAGCAGAGGGTCAAATCTTTAACCTTCAAGCTCAATAATAATATTCAGAAAATTCCTCAAACTTCCCGAGAACTGATTTTACAGCCTGTAGCTGAAAACAACCTAAAAGAATTTAGTCAGTTGGATACTCAGAATAAAACAGATCTGATTGAAATCACACATCGATTGGCTTCAGGAGAGAGGTTGTCTGAGATCCAAGAGAGTAATTCTAGCTTAAAACCTTTTCATAAATTGAAGAAGTTGGGATCCAAGCTCGAAGACTGGACAATTAATACCAGTGTCAATAGCTTTGATGCTGTAGGAATTGCAATTGATGAAAAAATCATCAAGAAGGCATTTAGTATTAATAAACATAAAGAATTTGGACATCACTGGGTATCTCGGTGTAAAACTTACCTACCAAGTATTATGATAGAAGTGGTTGGACTTCTCAGACCTGGAAGATTAGCAGAGGTGGTGGGTCACTTTTTCCCATATCCTCAGAAAAATTACGATGTTAATGGTAAATACAAACCATTAAGAAAACATGAATTCTTGCAACCGTTTTTAGAGGTTCTTTTCCAACGTTTTGGTGATTTAGTACTGGTTGCAGATGCTAATTATGCAACAAGAAAGGTAATTTCATGGTTACAGAGTAAAGGTTGGCATTTTGTGATGCGGTTGAACAGTAACAACAAGATGTTAGCTGGTATCAAAGAGCAATTTGAACAGAACACTAATCTCAAATTCATTGTTGAATGGATGCATGAAGAAGAATTTGGTGGATTTATCCGTATTTTGGCTTATCGCCGTAGGTGGAAGGATGCTAAGGGAACTAGAAAACATAAAACCTATTATTTGATAACAACATTGGATTGGGATGCAAGATCGATTTGGAGGTTTTACAGACTTCGCTGGTCACTGGAAAATACTTTCAAGGCACTTCCAGTATTGGATCGTACACCAGGAATGGATGCTGATCTAATTCGTGGTTTTTTAGCATTGAATTTGCATGTGATCGCACCAATTAGCTATCAGAGTAGATCTTCAAGTCGTACGATAGCTAAATTGTTGGATTTACCCATGTTGGTTAAAGGAAAAAAAGTTGTTTGGCAAAACATTCCTACCCGCTTTGCCAGACGTTTGCTATTGATCGGTTATTACCGCTCAATGGAGTTCCAGAAGATCGAATTAGAGATCTAGGATCAAAGTCCCACAACCTCACTCAACAACAAACCCACTGGAGGTTCCATCTCAGAAAAGGATTTGATTTACTGAATATTTAAACGATTAGCATACCTGTGAATGTTTCTAGTATTACTATAATTATTTCATCGATTAATTAGTGATACATCAGTTTTCTGTCGATCGA
>MDVR01000164.1 GCA_001940725.1 Candidatus Heimdallarchaeota archaeon LC_2
TTCAAATATTATACGATTACGTGAATCTCTACTAAATCTTAATCCATTTGTGATTCAAGATCCAAATGATCTGAAAGGGTGTAGGGCTTTTGTTATTAGGGATTTTTGTTTCAAATTTTGCTTGACCCTTTTGTGCGTTGGCATACTTATTTATTTGATCTTCATTATTATTTAATTGTTCTCTTAGCCAAGCTTCAAACGCCATTTGGATCTTTCCAATCGACTTTTCCTTTACATTCGTTTCTTCAATAAATTTACAAAAATCCCTAATAACAAAAGCCCTACACCCTTTCAGATCATTTGGATCTTGAATCACAAATGGATTAAGATTTAGTAGAGATTCACGTAATCGTATAATATTTGAAATTATTTTTTTTATCTCAAGTGGTGAGAATTGTTCTAATGTCAATTGAGGAGAATATTCTTCAACTACCTCTCCATTGTCTTTGACTAATAATAACCCAAATCCATGTTTCTCAATGTATGATTTGATTCGTTCCATTCCCTGCTCCTGTGTTATCACGTCGGAATATGGGAAGAATAAATAGGTAAAATGTGAATATTGTTGATAAACAAGTCCTTGACCTACTGCTGTTTCTAAATTCTTTGATGTAATATCTCCTTTCCCTTCACAAAGGATAATTTCATCATCTGGAGTTAATATGAAGACATCGGGCTCTATTGAGGATCCGAAATGATCAATTTGAAGAGATTTAGCTGAATCGGGCTTTATTCCTGGTGAATGAGTATAACCAGAATAATCTGGATCTGCACCAGTCTTATTGACTAAATAGTTGGTTACAGCCTCGTATAACTCTCCTTCTAAAACCATATTTATTTATTCAAGATTTTCATTTTAAGTAATTTTGTCAACCATTATAATAATGGGAGATTTCAAATATTTGGATTGATTAAAGGATTCAAATTTTAGGATTATATGAGATCTGCGATCGATTAAATATTTATCCAGATATAGGCATCGAATACAAGATACATAAAGAATAGAGACTGATATATACCATACACGAATAGGTTCATTGCGTCTTTCGATAACTCTTCTGGATCTTCCTCCCCATTAATTTGCTTAAATTCTGGACTTCGCAAAAAAAGAATTAGAAATACAGTAGCGTATACTAGCCAAATCATTGAAAATTCCAATTTGGAAACACTGAGTATATTCAGAAATACAACAACTCCAGATAACTTCAGTAACATATAAAATATAAATACCGAATCTTATTTAAATAAGCCGTCTATCTGTGATTCTTTTGATTCAATTTTGTAATACCAAAGGCTAAATCTGCAATGTATTCACCAATCCATATGAATACCCTATTTGAGAATCTTTTATAATCCATATGGTCATTTTTATCTTCAGTATAATATCTGTAGGCGTTTTTTATGATATCTTTAACTTTATAATTCTTATCCATTAAATTTGCTCTTCTTATTTCATAATGCACACGTTTTTCAATTGTAGTGGCTTCCCCATTAGGCAAAATTGTAGATAGGTTGCTAATTCTGTTTATTTAACTTTCAGTTAACATAAATCATCGATCTCTCCAATGTTCTAATAACTAGTCAATACTTTCAAGGCAAAATTCCGTACATATTAACTTGTTTACCCTATTTTTTATCAAAGGATGTATTAGACTTACACTGGTTTGTCCCTTGTAATCATCTATTCTCCAAAAAAACTCCTCGTAATCTGTGTACCAGTGCCTAATGAAGACACAAATTGCATTATCAATCGATCGAACTGAATAGATCGAATCTTTCAAATGGGCAAATCCTAGGTTCGAATTTTAATAATAATATTTTCAGACTTATTATCATTAATGAATGGTATAGAAACTACTTAATCTATTTCAGATGAATTTGAGCCTATTAAGAGAACTATGATCAGCAAACTAACATATAATTTCCTATTTTATAGAATCCTCATTATAATCGAATTTTTTATTTGCTTTCTCTTTGGCTATTTCTTCCTCCATTTCTTTTTTTACATTTTCCAAACCCTCTTTATACTTCTCATCCAATCGATCTTTTAGTCGCTTATACCATTTTTGTCCACTAATCATGTGATCTTGATCTAGGGATACGTCGATTCTTTTTCTTTCGTCATTTTCGAAATCTATAATTGTTATTGTTTCAAACATGGGTTTAGTTCTTTTCATAAAGGGTAGACGGTTCATTAAAGGCTCTTTCTTTTTTCTGGGCCTTTTTTGCTGTTCTTCTGTTTTATAATTTTTATATTTCAACATTATTTTTTTATCTAAAAAAAACGTTAGAGTAAAAAATTGTCTTCGTCTGTTAGATTGTCTGATTAATTTTGTATTAAGATATTCTCTAGTAATAAGTATATCACTAAATTCTAATTTACCATCATTAAAAAGTTGATCGATATCAAGGAGGTTTACACAGGATTCTACCAAACTTTGAATATCTCTGATAGTTTCTTCAGTATAATACATGGGTTCTCCATTTAAGTTATCTTCTCTCATTATATTTAAATTATAATATCCAACGTCGAATATTAGCGGTACGGAGCTACCCCTCGAGTTATATTTTAATGACTACGAGTTCTGTACAATATAAATAAAATAATAGAACATAAAGTACGATGAATTTGGGGCAGGGTTTATCGATACCCCAACCGCGACTTCTTTGTTCTTATGTAATCATAGAAGTTAGTTTGAAATATTCAATATGAGCACAAACTACAAATATCGCTAGCAAGTACTGTATCTTGAGAAATTGTGTCACTAAATCCCATTAATATTCAAATATCATGGAAATATATCGATAATTATGATCGAGGATTCACACATCAAAGACAATTTGATACTGAAATTGAAAGGGCTCGAAATAATGGTGTGTTACTAAGTTATTTGAATAGTGGGGATAGGCCAATTTCAATAATTGGTAGGCCTGAACTCTATGCTATATTCGCAAGTACTCGTAAACCAAATATAGAATCTATTAATAGAATAGAATTATTATATATAGGTATGAGTACAAAACGAGTCACTCAGAGATTGTCTGGAAACCATAGACAACATAGAAGAATGAAGAAAAACATTTTCGATCAAGAATTCGATTCATATTTATTAAAATCTTTTACAGACATCCATTGGGCTTATGGAACGATAGAAGGAGATTATTATTTACAATTTCTTTTAGATTTATTATCTCCTACAATGGATGATGATACAGGCTTGAATGACTATTTCGATTTTGTCAGACAAGTAGAGTCTGCCCTAATTTATTATTTTACGCCACCTTTAAACGGAAGTAATATTTCAAGTTATAATGGTTCTCCTGTATTGATTGAGAACAAAATTCCAGATGCAAGTTTTGATTTCTATTTATGGGAGGCTATACGGAGGTCAGTGAATTCAGATGAACAACCATCATCAGTAATATTTGTTCCAGATGGTCTCACAGATCAAGAAAGACAGAGATATCAAATAGTTTATGATATGTTTAGTACTACCTTCACTATGCAATAATAGAAAAGAAAATATGAAAATATCGATCGTCGTTCGATTTTCAAATTCGTATGATTATGCACTAATTATTTTTATTTTTAGTTATATAGATTTCCAACACTATATTCTTTGTGAACACCATAGACACGACTGAATCCATAGTTGAAACTGAGGGTATTGAGAGAACCTTCAATGAGAATTATGCGAGAGCAATGAAATTATTTCCGTATGATTCGCCAAACCAACACCAGTATCAGATAATTTCAAGGATACTGCAACTCAAGGACAAAGGGACATTATTGCTGGAAGCACCCACTGGCTCTGGAAAGACGATTGCTTCATTAACCTCACTCTTGGCTCGGAGAAACGATGGGGAGAAGATTGTTATTATTGTAAGAACTGTTTCACAGATGGAACCAGTTATGAGAGAATGGGGGAGAATTGTAGGAGGATATGATGGATTTCGAGAGAAGTACAGTCAAGACGAGGATATAATGATTCTTCCCGTAATGGGAAAGGCTAGATTGTGTAAACAGCTACCATTTCTCAGACAACATATGAAATTCTCCAATCAGGCAGTCCACTTCCTATGTAAATCACTTCCTTGCAAGTTATATCCCACACAACAACAATTCTTCAAGGGACAATATGCTAAACCGCTTGCTATGAGATTAAACATGTCCTTGGCAGGTCAATCAAAAAAGGGGTCACCCACTATTGATCGGGTTCATCAATTCTATTCAGGACTAAAATCATGTGGGTATTACAAGCAAAGAGAACTTATGAGAGAGGCTTCGATTATTATTGCAACCTATCCATATCTTAATGGAAATTTATTGGAAGCGACTCTTAAAAATATGAATGTTGATATTAACCAGGTGTATTTCCTAATTGATGAGGCACACAATTTAGTGTCGCCTTCTCGCATTTCTCTATCTATCGAACATGTGGAAAAGGCGATCTTCCTTTTTGGTAAGCTAAGAATTTTACAGAACTTGAAAAACCTAATGAAATTATCAAAGAAAGTACAGCTACATGAAATAGGGTCTGATGAGGAGATCGATCACTTACGAAGAGTCATATCGGAATGTGTGAAAAAAGTCAGGGACAAATACAGAATAACAATTGCTGATCTGTCCGATGATGCCTTGATATCTCTAAATGGCTTCCTCAGTGCAATCTACAATGGTGATATTATTACTCGAAAGAATCGCATGGAGATTGTTCAATCAACTCCTGATGTTATGCTATCTGGACTATACGGTGCACGACTAGTAGTCTTTCAATCAGGTACATTCCAGCCAATTAATTCATACCGAAAGTTGTTCGGCATGCACAGTGCTGAGACATTGGTGTCTAAAGAAAGTGATATCAGCAATCAATTCAGATGTTACTTAAGGTATAGAGGTCTGACTTCATCATACAAGAAACGATCTCCTGTTTTGTATAAAACAATGACTGAGGTAATAATGGAAATTGTACCCTTGTCTCCAAGACATGTTCTGGTGCTATGTCCGTCTTATGATTTCAAGGATGAATTATCACCTGTTATTTCAGAATTTATTGAGACTAATAATCTGGAAACTAAAGTTTTGGAAGAGACAAGAAGTACCTCATCAGAGGAGATGTCCAATCTCTTGATAAATGCAGCTCAGCCATATGTTGTGTTGGCAATTGCAGCAGGTAAACTTGCAGAGGGGGTTGAAGTGGTTCACAAGGGTAATTCACTGATCTCCATGGTTATCATGGCTGGATTGCCATTTTCACCACCAAGTAAAGACAGGGCAATTATTATGCAGGCGATGACACATGCTGCCAGAGATAAACGTGCTGCCAATCAATTCATGATGCAAATACCACTGGAACGAAAAGTCAGACAGGCATTTGGTAGAACTATCAGAACAGAAAGGGATCGTGGTGCATTGGTGATACTGGACTTCCGGGCTGAGAAATTCTTGAAACAGTCTATGAAACTTACTAGGGTAAGGAATATGGAACAATTGAAAGGACGATTAAATTTGTTATATGATGATTTTCCGAATTTAAACGAATTGAGATCAAATAACAATTCATGATTGCTGAATCAGTATTAAGCCTACCTTTTAATTTCAATCCTTCCTCCACCCATTCTAAGAGTGAGAGTTGTACCAATCTGTGTTTGATGGATATAAATTAGGTCATCAATATGAGAAAAGTAAACCCGTCCTCTCTAATCTCTCTGAATACTGAATTGATTATAAGATGTTCTAAGGCCATTTCATATGCCATCAATGATTTATTAGTACGGTTTACCAAGTTAGTTAGCAATATATTTTTCTCAACTTTATCATGAGAATCATAAATATTCAGAAATTCCTGCATAATATCTCTCTCAATCGGTTTGGAGATATTTACCTGATAACCTGTATGGAGGAATTGATCCCTTTTCACATGATTTGCCAATTCCAGTACATTGTTGATTATTGTGTTTTTTGCATGTTTCAAGGTTTGCTTGTTACTAATCTGATCTCCCTTTTTACGACTAATATTCAATGCAACTCTAGTCAATTGATTATCTAGAATACGTCCATTGAATAGATGTCCTAATTGTGATCGGGTATTAGGTAAAATCTCATCTTCAGCTGTCTCGATTAATTCAGTGGAAATTTCTATCTTGTCATTGGCATTCCATGTTTGTTCAGGGTGGATATAAAGCGATCCAATCAGATATTCAAATACGTCAGAAAGAACATTATAATTATATTTTGAATTAATACTAAAATTCGATACGATTGGGATAGTCAGATCGGATTCCTTGAATCTAATATTATTAATTGATTGACTTGCAGAAACGTTCAATTCTACATTTTTCCTAGAGGTAGTTCGTTGTTTGTGTATTGAATTTAATGTTTTCAAATTGCTCTCATATCGACTAGTGTAAGTTTCTAAATTGAGTTTCTGATTACCAACTGTTATTTGATATCCAAAGTTGGGAATTACACTCTTCATTTTCTTGATTAATTTAGTTACTGGATTTTTCCCAATAGGATTATAGGTAAAAGATGTGATAATACCACCCAATCCCTTTTGGGTAATTGCAGGTGAAGAAATAATATTTGAAAAATAAATATCCTCAAATAACTTCACATCATTCAGATTATTTAGGTTAAAATCTGTATCAATTGAATCCCAATACAACTCCTGAAATTCTAAATACTTAAATGGTAGCTTCACCCTATTTTTTGGCAAGTATCGCCAATCCTGTGCTTTGAAATGTGATTTAATTAACGGCTTGGATCTACGAGATTGATCTAAATATCTTTGGTTTAGTACATCAATCGCAACTTTTGTATTCTCCCGTGGTGATGGTCTTGTATCAGTAAAATCATCAATTAAAACCCCTCCCTCATAATTTAATAGAGATGGTCGCAAATAGAATTTTAACTTATCTATACGCGAAATGAATCCCACCAATGTACCTTCGTTTGATCTTTCTAAATACCGCAGATGTGTATAAAATTCTTGATTATCCGAGTTCGAATACATGGCAAGCTGGTTTGAGATTCCACCACTTTTGGCCTGTTGGAGAGCTTTTACTACTTTTCGATCCTGTGGACTGCTTGATGTATTCTGGCCAATAAATCGAGGGTCAATTCTTCTCTTATCCGTCTTGTAAATATTGTAGAGTCGTAAGGAGTTTGGATCTGAACTCATTAAAGTTACTTAGTTGGACATAATAAAAAGATTTCTGCCACTGGTAATTATAACTCAATTTATCGAGAGATCGGTTTCACACCCAATCCAAATTGGTTACTTATATACATTTCAATACTCTATTTCTATACAATGAGACTTTCACTAGTTGTTGCTACCCTATTTGTAATTTTACTTATGCTATTCGCCGGTGATCAATCATCTGCCCAAATCGGTGGAAATGTTGACACGGAAACCACACTAACTATCCCCTCCAATCTTGTAAATGGAGATTCAATAACTGTCGATTCCATGACTACATTTTCTGGTGGTCCCGTTTTTATGGGTCAGACCACCTTTTATCATCTGAATGATATTAGAACCAAAGGAGATTCGGATTTCGGAACTAGTTTATCATTAATAGATCCTACCTTTGAGTTTGATTTAAGCTCATCAATGATTCTGAGGGCCATCAGAATTCCCATCAATTCCATCTCAACGGATGCTGTAATCAAATGGAATATATCAGATAATGTCGGTACGGTTTTGGCTGAGGGTGAGATAAACATCAACGAGCAACTCTATATGCAACAACAGGGTAGTTTGATGATAGTAATTGGCTCATTGCAATCAGATGATTTGAATAATGACAATAAATATTCAAATGGGATTTCCCTCACAAATGGTTCCTATAAGATAACATTATCGCAATCTCTTGTTCTTGATTTTCAGAGCAAAGGGAGTAATACTTACAAAGGGGTATATGCCTATGAAAATGAGGTTCTACAGAATGTTTACCCCCAATTATATTTGATGGGTGGATCTCAACGTGAGAGAATCGCCACAATTAATGGGGCTGCAAGCTCAACGTTTACAGTATCAACTGGAACGTCCTATGTATTGGCATATTATGGTGATGGAGAACTAAATTTCTCGCCATCACATGAACTGAAATTAATTAATGTGGCTACTAATTCGCCTTTGACTGTATCTATGATTGATTATCAGAGTAATCCAGGATCTTCCATCACAATAGAAGCCAATGTTTTGGATGGTATAACTCCTGTATTGGGTGCCAATGTGGATTTCTCACTCATGCTTAATGATATATTAACCCCCATTGGTTCAGCAATGACTAATAGTGCAGGAGATACTCAGATATTTTATCTGGTTGATTTAGAGCCTGGCATATATCCCATTTTTGCAGAAGCTAGCTATAATTCTCAATACGGAATAATCAATTCAGAACTTAGTCTTTCACAGCCAATTGCGATATGGTCTAATTTACAGATTAGTGCTGAATTTGGATCTGCGGGGCTTGGTATAACCTCTGTCACTGTTAGTGGAACTATCAAGACTCAAGGAGGCAACCCAATAGTAGATACATCTATGCAGATCCGTGGAGATGAGTCATTACTTGCCGCTGTTACAAGCGATAACAATGGTGATTTTTCACATTCTTATCTGGTGAATTATGTGGTGGGAAATTATATTGATTATTATGCGATTAACATTACCGATGGTTTCTGGGATGCTACCCCAGTTTATAGTGATCTCACTATCTCAAGAGGACAGCTAGCAATTAATACCAATGATATCAGTATTGAATTTATAGATCAGCCTGCTCATATCATAGGTACTGTGACTAACACGCCTCAAGAAAATGTTATAAGTACAATTTATCTTGATCATGAAACAACCCCCGGCGTATGGTTGACTCTGGATACCATTTATTCTGATAATTTTGATTTCATCTTAGAAACTCAATCAGCTGGATCCTATAATTACAGGGTAAGAGTGGATGAAACACCTCAGTGGACAAGTACACTACAGCCAGTTGTTGTTAATATTGGACCATCCAATGCGGCTATCTCTAGAGGTGCTTGGCCAACGACCTTTGATATTAAATATCATCAGAATTATGATTTGTCTGCGTACGTTTTGAAAGAAGACCTTTCCGCGATTGAAAATGCTGATGTGAAAATCACTGTTTGGGATCCTGTATTGAAATCAAATGTGGTGATTGCCAGTGGAGTAACTGATAGTAATGGATTGGTTACACTTTCATGGATATCTTCTGATTCTTATCTAACTCTTCCTGGACTAAGTATCCCTATGATTTATTCTGCAACTCACAATGATTTCGTCGTCACTGATCTGCAGGTATTTTTTACATTAGTTTCAAGTGATGTGAGTTTATCCTTAGTAGTAGATACTTGGGTATATGATACAAGCAATACTATTGCATTTGACTCATTAGATGAGTTTGGATTGATTGTGAATGAAGGGACTCAATTTGATGTAACTATTGAAGGCTATGTCTATACAATGACAATTGATGCAGCCGGTCAGGGCAGGATTACCTATCGTTTCGCAAATGTGGGTGTTGCAGTTATCAGTGTAAGTACGACACTTGTAGATCCATTTCCATATAACAGTTATTCTGAGATACATATATACACTATTACTCCAGGATACTATATTATCACTGATTCAAGTGAAACCGTCCCTCGAGGTATTAATCACCCATTCAGTGCTACCATTACAGATCATAATGGAATTGCCTTATCTAATCCAGTTACAGTTGAATTATGGCTATTTGATATAATCTGGATAAAGTTGGGAGAGACTACAACAACTTCTGATCTTATTATATCTGCTGACATTATTCTAATCTATGGTACTTACACCATTGAGTGGAGAGTGGCAGGAAATTCTCTCTATAATGGTGCATCTGAGACTTATTTTCTTATAGTTGACAAGGCAGTCACCGAAATTTTATTTTCTCAAGCACCCTTGTCTTATAATTTCAATGATATAGATATTAACAGAGAGGTTACACTATTAATACAGATTCCGATTCTTGAGTATGAGGTGTCTGGACAATTTATTTCTATTGATTTTACCTCCCCAGATGATAGTTATTCCTGGTTCTTGGAGAGTGACATCAATGGAGTAGTGAGTTTCACACTCCCCCAGCAGCCAATAACAGGCAACTATGTATTGAACATAAACTATCTGGGAAATACGGATTTTATTTCTTCTTCATCTTCAACAACAATTGATGTTATCGGCATTGATACGGTATTATCTTGGAAAATTGTGCCCAATGACGCATATTATGGGGAGAATCAACTATTCAGTGTGCATGCGGAGGATACACTTGGTAATGATCTGATTGGATTCACAGTTGATCTCACAATCGGTCCTGATACCTTTTCAGTTCTTACCAATAGTACTGGCGATGCTGCCTTCAATATTAATATGATTTATGAGGGGACTGTGGAACTCAATTTAGTATTGCAGGCGAAGGATGGCTGGAATAGTCAGTATATTGACATCTCAATACAGATAGGGAAGAAACAACTTGCAGTGACTTCTGAGATTAATTCAATTATGTATTCTCCCACCAATGATAATCAAAATCTCGATTTTGCCATTCTTGTCAATTCTAATAATGATCCCTTTTTGGTTAATATTAAACTGGAACTTTACTGGTTGAATCCAACCTCGGGACAATTCGAATTTGTAGATATATACTATACAGACATTAGTGGATATCTGTATATGACTCTTTCATTTCCCGCAATAGATGCAGCCCAATCCTATGTTTTCAACTGGTTGGCTTCTGATGCGGATTTTATATCTTATCAACTGGATCAATTCTATGCTGTTGCCCCTATGTCATTGGATGTATCCATATCCTACGACTCGGGAAACTATATGGAATCAACACCCATTGATTTCACCATCAGGGATAATAATGGTCTACTGATTAGTGATTTGGATATGTATATGAGTTATACTGAGACTATAATTCTCTGGTCAGAAACTGATACAACCTCGTTCGGTATGTCGACTATCAATTTCTATGCCCCATCTGTTGGAGATCTATCTGTTTATTATAGAATATCCGATATTAATGGGAACTTTATAATGGTCGATGGAAATATCATCATTTCTATCAATCCAACGATGATTATATTGAATTACTCCCTCGATGATGATCAGGGTGTTGTTACTCTTCTGGTTGATGTTAGAAATCCAGCAAACGATGTAATCACCGAGGGTATGGTTGTTATTGAGAGTTGGCAGGGAACATGGATAACAGAACAGACGGTTTCTCTTTCACAGACCAATTCTTACATACTTAATCTTTATTCCGATTCAATGCAATTTCGTCTCTCTTACATTGCAAATTCTCATTATAGTAATTCAGACTTAATCTTTGCTCTGTATAAACAAGATTTGACAGTATTGAATAGTCCATTTGAAATGGAGGTAAGCAATGATCTACCCATCAATTTAGAATTGCAGGGAAATTCATCCCTTAATGGGTATCTGGTGGAAATTCATATTTATGATGAAATAACAGGTCAATGGACCAATTATGGAAATTTGTATACCTCAGATGGTTTTATCAATGAAACAATTCCTGTCAACTTGGATATTGGACCCTATCAAATTAGAATTATGATACCGGAACAGGGTTGGTATTACGTCTACGATCAGATTTTCACCCTTGATATTAGTTTTAACCATTTCTACTTTGAAGTTGGTAATGATAAATTCATCAGAGGAATCACAAATAATATTGAGGTTAGAATAAATACAACGGCTCCAGATGCGGTTGCAAACGTCAAACTCGATCTTTTTATTGAGGTTGATACAACAAAAATCCATCTAGGCACCGTTTTCACTGACGCAAATGGAATTGCAGTTTTTAGTTTTACACCTTATCAAGATTATGGACAATATATATTTATTATCGAAAGTACTCAGACCGCACTTATAGATGCGGCCAATCATTCGTTCACAGGTATTGTGGGATATAATGTTAACTCCGAATATTCTGTTGTGGACACAATAGATTACGATCAGGGAGGAGTATTAAATATATTGATTACTGATCACACAGGCCAGCCGATTGACAATGCTCAAGTTGATGTGTTTTATAGTTTGTTTGACAGTGTAAATCAAACTTACTCTGATCCCCTGTATCTTGTTACGCTCACCACAAATAATACCGGATATATCCAGATCCAAATACAACCCAATATAATCTTGAGCAATAATATTGAAATTTCAATCTCTATCACTGATCCCCTAATAATAGGAAACACCGTTTTTGTTTATAATACGGAAATCGTGCAGATCTCGCCAACTATCAATTCTAGCATAGATGACAAGGGAGTGAGCCAATATGCGACAATCACTATTGTGGTAATTAATTCCGTAGACCAATATATAGGTGGTGATATTTCATGGTCACTCAAGAGTGGAACCCAAACCACCATAATAGGGGGGTCAGGTTCAATGGTCTTGGTCAATGGTGTTTACCAGTATTCTTTCGATATTGCAGCCGTTTATATTGGCAATTATCAAATCATAATCGATTATGTAGATACTAATTCCATTAAAAAATATCTGGATACCTCAATACAGTTCGATTTTGGATGGACCAAAGCTGACAGTGAAATTATCCTTGCAACTCCCATAGTGACCTATAATACTTCATATAATGTTTCATTCATTATCTCTGATGCTAATGATGGTCATGCCCTTGTGAATATAGAAATGAAATTAATTATCAATGATAATGTTTACAATAGTATAACCAATGAGAATGGAATTGCTATATTCAAATTGGATCTTATTCCTGGTGTTTATTCAATTGAATTGGATGTCACTCAGTCTTTATTTGTTGCAGATATTTCCACTTCCTTTGATATTATTATCTCCAAAGGTATTTCTCCTATCGGGCTTCTTCTTCCATCAAATTATTCAGAGATACCATCCACTGTTTCACTTGATATAGCAGATCCCTTGAAAGAAGATAATATTCAAGGAGAATATACTGTATTGATTTATCGCGATGGGGAATTAGCAAATGATGTAACTTGGACATATACCGACGGTTCGATAGATATCTACCCAATATACTATAATTTGGAGGCATTATCCACTGAATCAAATCATGAATCACATCTTTATCCAGGGTTATACCGGGTTGAACTATTCAGATATCACCCTCACTATGAGAATTCAAGTATCTCAACAGAATTTGTAATTTCTCCTCTTTATATTGAATTTGCATATCGTATTGTTGATATTAATGACACTGAATATCTTATAATCTCACATACAAATGGGACTGGTATTGATATTGAATTCGAAGTCACTCTCAGGAATACCTATTCATCAGATGAAGAGTATTATCTTACTATGACCACGATTATGATCCCATGGAATAGTGGAACAATGACTATTTTGATAGAAGGGATTGGTTACATTAGTGGTCAGGCTTCAGGTATTCATGATATCACATTAGTAAATACCACTAATACGACACAAAGTTCCAGTAATTCTTCACAAGCTGATGGAAATTCTGGATTGGGGAATATGTTTTCGATAAATTCAGTCCAAGCGACTGGTGGTCTTGTGATTTTTGGGAGCGTGGTTGCAACTCCTATAGGTAAATACATAAAGAGGAGGAAATGAATCTGTGTTCAAGTACAGTGATAGCTCAATAATTAACTCTTCAGTGAACACTTTTGTATTCGATCTCGGAGATACATTGTATCCTTCATCGATACAATATAACGCAATGCAAGATGCATTGGAACTGTACAAAATGAGAGATATTGACTACAGTAGTTTCTACAAAAAATACTCTTCTAATTATAAATTTCTTGGAGGCACATTGGAAGTGGATTTTGTTGCTGCTTTTCTTGACAACATAGATCCACGTCCTGATATTGATGCAAGTGATTTGTTGAGTAGCTATCGATTACGTTTATATGAATTGATCAGGAAATATGTGGCTAAAGATCCTCATGGTACTTGGAAATATCTCAAAGATCTATCTGAATCATATAAATTGGGCATTCTGAGTGATAATAGTTGTCATACCAAGGAAATGTGGCAAAACGTCTTCAAGGATAATCAATTAGATATCTTTGATTTTTTTATTGTGTCTGAAAGTGTTGGAGTTGAGAAACCTAACATGCGAATGTTTTTTGAAATAAGAAAACACATAGATTGTCCACTTGAGGAGGTATATTTTTTTGGTAATAACTTAATTCGTGATGGTGCTGCTGCATTTTATGGAATGCATTTTATTCATATTAATGGGTTTTCCAGCCCCCCAGTTCATCAAAGCCATTCATTATTTCCCACAAAGTCATTTCTATCATATAATTTCATCAACCATGACAATCTAGGTCTATTTTATCTCGCTAGTAATTATATTTCCACCTACAATGATAATATGGTTAAATCTGCTGGAAACTAGATTTTTTATAATATGCAGATCTATCAGCCAACTATTTCAAACTTATATCATTTATATAGGAATCCCAAAGTTAATTATAATACATGGATAATAATTTCTATTCAGTGGGAACTTATAAAATAATTTCCCATCAAAGCTACCGTTATTATCTCAATGAACTGGAGGGATTAATTGAATTCAATCAAATAAATCTTAATAGCGAAGACTTTTGTGAGATGTTAAAAGTAACAATTCCATTTCTAAGAGACGGACAGACATTGAGATCTTGGTATAAGTTGAGATCCACTGAGAACTCGGAATACAAGTTAATTCATTGTATCAGCCATATATTACGAACCATTATTGAATGTCGATGTTGTACCGACTTTTATAAGGACAATGAGGAACTCGCAATTCAATTTTTGAGAACATTAATTTTTGAAATATATGCCAAGAAAATAAATGGAAATTCAAGTCTTTTCAAAACCGAACTATATTGGAACACATCGATGTTAAAATCCAAAGATATGAATAGCTTCATCAAGAATTATTATTATGAACAATTACATTATCGATTCAACAACAATTTAATTGAATCGCAGTTATTACAGGGTTAGAATAAATAAGAATTATTTCGAACAAATATTGTTTACTTATATAAAATTCAGCACATTTAATTTACATACCAATGACTGTTCAACTGAGATACAATTTAGAGGATACTGCAATTCTTAGATACACTCTCCCTGATTCATTTTCAGATGAAACCAAAGATATCCTATTCCTTGCCAAGTGTGGTATCTACCGATTAATGACAAATGATCACCCCTCACTCTCAGAATTGTACAAGATAAGATACAATGAACACGGTGGATTGCAGCTAAATGATTACCAAAAAATATTCAAGAAACGTCTTAGTTCTTTGATCTGGGATATTAAGGACAGACCGGAGTTACAACTACACCTTCTCATCCCCCAATATACGGGAAACTATTTCTGCATCTGCGTTGTAATTTCCTCCCTAAAGCCGGTTTTATCTGATGGAGATGACGCTAATGATTCTAATGTATTATTCAGCTCCTATAATAATTTCTCATTGCAGAATTCCGATCTTGTGCCTTTACATCTCGATAAGATGGCCGACAGTGAGATACAGGATCTATTCAAAATAGCATCCACTGAGAATAATAATGGAGATATGACATTTGAGTTATCCATTGGTGTGGAGGGGATTCCTGGATTCCTTTTCGAGGAATATCATGTTGAACTCGGTGTTCATGAAATCGAGGTATTACAAAGTATTGTAAATTTCCAGCTAAATCAATATGACCTCCCTAGAATACAACTCAATGATCGCTATGCAAAAGTAATTGGTTGGGACACAAACGATCACCTGATTTCCATAATTGAACCTAAGAAAATTGCCACTTTTGGTAATGAAAGAATCATGATGCAGGCACTATGGATTCTGCAAAATTTTTATCTCAGACATCAGACTAAAGATGTTGCGATAATTAATCCAAAAAACGGAAGACGATCAACTCAACAAGAATTACATTTATTGATGGACCAGAGTTTTTTCATAATCACCACAAAAGCTAAACATTGGGAGCGCGCAATACAATCTCTTTCACTAAACAATAAGTATCGCAAAGAGATATTAACAAGTTTTCATCCGATTGAAGATTTAGGTGTCGATATAATTCAGCTATTTTACCATAATCGAGATCTGTTATTTAGTGTTATCAAATCTTGGGTTAATATTGCCAGTTCTTCCAGAAGTGCCTCTTATGAGATACAATCTATGCTGGAGCTATTTGATGATGCATTCAAGACTTATGGGGGCGAACAATTGGCAGTATTCCAGTTGCGAATGTTTCTTAAGGAATCAACATTTGACGATCTAGCCCATCCTGAATTGCATAATACCCTTGTATCAAAATATTCAGGCATTTTTGCCCATTCCTTTTTCAATTTCAAGGAAAAAATCGATATTACCTCTTCTAATACTACTGGAAGACTTTGGAAGAAAGATATTTTTGCACCAGGTATTCACATTATAGATGTATCAAAATCCACTCAGCAGGAGCAATTTGCGATTCACTCATTTTTTCTGATCCTCCAGGAAGCCCGCTATTTTTATAAGACATGGACCCTCCATTCCTTTGGTGAGGGTTTGCGTCATTCTTTTGAGAAATTGCAACAGGTAATTCAGGGAATGTTTTTTAATAAATCACTCCTGCACTTTACCCATAGCACCACCTTTCCCTTCTTCCTACGGGGTTTTGAACTGTTATTATTCGATAAAGAATTCTCTACCTATTCTGTGTTGAAGGCCTTTGATGCCAATAAATTATTTGAAAACACAGGAGATGCGTCTCTCTTCATTTATGAACAATCCGATGTCACCCTCATGAAACCTATAGATCTTCAGGTACTTGATATATTATACGACAGGAATGTCATTGTAAAACTGTCTCCGGAACAGCTTGAATACACTCATGATATTTATCCTGTCAAAGAACTTGATGATCCCCAATCATCGAATACAATAACAGAAGTAATATCCTCTACAAAAGAAGATGAATCGAACGATCGAGGTAGTGTTTTAACTCAGCCCTTTGTTGAAGAGGAAGATAACATTATTGAGGATTTCGATGAGGATAGCTATATTGGACCCGATCTACTATTTAAGATACCAGTGCTTGCGACTTTTCGTTCCTATCGTCAGTATCAATTCCAAGAAATAGAATATACATCTAATTTACCACATGATATGGTCAAACAACAACTTCAAGAATTAATCTCACAGAATTGGATAGAAACGACTGTGATCAATAAAACAGATGTGTATCTCCCACTATCGAAGGGTAAGGAGTATATGGATGATCTCCTCAAACAAATTCCTGAACTCAAGGAAATTCGGGTTCAGTTGTATGATGAGGTGTTTCCTGATACAGAGAATGTTGAGGATGAAGATAAAATTATTGATGAGAACAATATTCTTGATGTGTTACTTGCAATTAGACTATCCTATCATGATCTTACCGATCTTGAAGAAAGGAAAACGACCTTACTTAACCTCTGTTCGGTTTGTAGTTATATATCAGATAAATTTGGTGAATTTGATAACGTTTTGCGATCTTATTTTTACTGGACAATCGGTGTGTACGCTTCATTCCTTGTTGCTCAGCTTGATGATAAGAGAGAAGAACATCTACTTGCTTTAAAAATTTCACAGATTGTTACACTCATTTCAGGCATACTAACGGAAAAACTTCAAGACGAATTCAATATAAATCAAATCGAGGCCAGTTCTGATGAGGTATTTGTATTTACTGAGGAAATGAGGGAAGAAGAGCCAGCACTTGATGATTTATCTGAACAGGTAGAAATCGTACTAACCAAGATTGACAAGAAGAAGGAATTGAAGGAGAATTCTAGTTCCTTGCCACCCCCATCAGTTCTCAATATTCCTAAATCGGTGGATCGATCGGCAATAGTTCCTAATTCTCTCAGACAGTTGACTCCTCAAGAGCTAAAGCCTATTGAATTATTCCCAGATATTGGACCCTGGTACAAGTTTCATCGAATGAATTATGATATCCCCATTCAGAACGATCCATTAATGCTTTCTGCTGATGAGATAATATTCATGTTCATGGTTAACTCAATCAGCAACAAAATCACTGATTCATTTTCTATTCATAAACAGAATAAATCCCTCATGTTTCTTAATAAACAGCAGGTGTATGAGACGGCCAATCGTTCGCCTTTACCCATGCATATTAAGTATGATAACTTGATTAATAGTGGTGTTATCAAGGAGATGGATATTGGTTACACCATAGTAGATATTAGGGGTATTTTACCTCATCCAAACGTATCTGTTGATCCCATGTATAAGAGGATGAATTTATCTGAAGTGATAGATTTACTAGATGAGAGCCAATTTAATTTCATCCATTCCAGAACTCTGCAGGCCTATATCTACGCCGACTATTATGATGTGGAACTTCAGCCAGTTGTGGCCATCTGTTATGCCATGTTAATTGATCAAGGCGATACACAGGTAAAGATTGCCAGATATGAAAAATATATCCCTTGGGCGTATACAATGATTAAATTATTCATGATGAAAAAACGTGATCTTATGCGTTCTAACGAACTTGAATTTATCCATGAAGCTCTTCTTTCTAATCTTCAAAAGATTCAAGTGGGCTCAACACTAGAATTATCAGAATATTCTGGTGAGGATGAAACAACAATAAAATTGAGTTTTATGCTGAAACGAAAATTGAAAAGACTGGGTCTAAATTCCTCAGATATTAATAAACATGAACGGGGCGAAACTGCATCAATCGATGACTCAATTACTTCAGATATAATTAATGCTAATGCTAAACCCTCCATTGAAAAGCGAGAAAGAATCACCTTCTCACCCACTCTAATTCAACAGATAGAAGAGGAGGCGATAATTGAAGAATCCAATAATATCATACAAACTGATACAAAATCTGCAGATAGACCGATGAAAACAATCAGATCCAAAAAGACGAAAAAGATTCCTAAATCGATTAATCTTGAAAATGCTCGATCTATCGATATATCTTCTGAACAATCCGATGAAATCAAATTTAGTGATGAGGTTGTTTCATTAATATCTGAACTCTGTAACAAGGCAATTGAAACGGCAGAAGACACTAGCCCTACTGATTTACTCATCTCCATTTTTGACAAGGTTATCTACCCAGAGGTAATTAATAAGAATCCTGAAATTGCTGATCTCAAGCTGATAGAATTGTTCAATGAAGTAGGAGAGCTTACAGGAGTTTCCAATACTGTTGATTTTTCCAGGAGTTTAGGAGATATGCAGGAGAGATGGGGCAAGTACAGGGGAACAAGGACTCGAATTATTAAATCCTTTGCAAACCGTATTACCGAGACAACTTCCAAATTTGTATATAATTCACTCTTCAGGGATTTACTGAAAAATAGATACAAAAGAGATCTTTGATACTATTTTGTTGTTATTTATATAGGATTCCCAGCTAATAATATTGGGAATAAAGATGTTACAAACAGTCGGAAGAAATGAGTCAGTTGAAGTTGGATACGATCAAAATATATTCTATACTCATCCACAAAATGTTGCTGCACTTGCAGTTTGTTTCAAAGAAATCATAACAAGCGGTTCTGGAATGAAGTTAGCTAATACTGCACCTGAAGGTATTTATTTTGTTGAACAAGTTAGAATTAACCAACGTTTGTCCACCATGGGAGATTTTAGTAATAAATTTCTTAAATTTAGCAGAATAAATAATGTGGATAAACTCCTAAAAAATTGGATTGAGATAGGTCTAATTAAAAAAATTATGATCTACAAGGATAATAATTACTTTGATGGTATTTACACCTCGCCCTTGATTAATTACCATCTTACAGCCTTACATTCTGATAAGTATATACAGGGTTTAGTTAGTGCTCTCTTGCAATCCTGTGTCGCTCTTAGTAAAGTCATATCTGACATTAAATTACAAGAAAGTGGGCAGGATCTATACCATTTTTATTCAGGAATTATTAGAGAGGGAGAGGCATTTGATATGGACCAAAAGAATTGGTTAACACAGTATTTTCACACTGATCTGACCTGCAATCTCATTCTTGGTCTTAAAAGACATGGAATAATAAAAATTAGAAAAGGATCAAGAGATGATTTTAAACTTACCAGCACGGGTTTGGAATTTATCAAGGTTCTGAGGGAATATTATTCATATCTTTCTGAGTTAGATAACTTCGTAAGCAACACTGATTCCACACAATTCAACAACTTGGAAAATTCATTCAAAATCGACATGATTGTACCAGAATCATTAGAAATATTTGTCCGAAAAGAAACTACAACGTTTGTCCACCATGGGAGATTTTAGTAATAAATTTCTTAAATTTAGCAGAATAAATAATGTGGATAAACTCCTAAAAAATTGGATTGAGATAGGTCTAATTAAAAAAATTATGATCTACAAGGATAATAATTACTTTGATGGTATTTACACCTCGCCCTTGATTAATTACCATCTTACAGCCTTACATTCTGATAAGTATATACAGGGTTTAGTTAGTGCTCTCTTGCAATCCTGTGTCGCTCTTAGTAAAGTCATATCTGACATTAAATTACAAGAAAGTGGGCAGGATCTATACCATTTTTATTCAGGAATTATTAGAGAGGGAGAGGCATTTGATATGGACCAAAAGAATTGGTTAACACAGTATTTTCACACTGATCTGACCTGCAATCTCATTCTTGGTCTTAAAAGACATGGAATAATAAAAATTAGAAAAGGATCAAGAGATGATTTTAAACTTACCAGCACGGGTTTGGAATTTATCAAGGTTCTGAGGGAATATTATTCATATCTTTCTGAGTTAGATAACTTCGTAAGCAACACTGATTCCACACAATTCAACAACTTGGAAAATTCATTCAAAATCGACATGATTGTACCAGAATCATTAGAAATATTTGTCCGAAAAGAAACTACAACGTTTGTCCACCATGGGAGATTTTAGTAATAAATTTCTTAAATTTAGCAGAATAAATAATGTGGATAAACTCCTAAAAAATTGGATTGAGATAGGTCTAATTAAAAAAATTATGATCTACAAGGATAATA
>MDVR01000165.1 GCA_001940725.1 Candidatus Heimdallarchaeota archaeon LC_2
GATTTTCTGTCACTCCATGCATCAACATGTGTAGAATCAATGGCAAGGTGTCGACCTCGCACCTTGCCTTGAGCCTGCAAATAATCTACAAGCTCGTAGAAAAATTGTTCAAATGGATCCGGACCTATGTAGTGCATGAATCTTGAAAATGTGGATCGTGAAGGAACTCCTTCGTCCGTCCCAAACCCACAAGCGTCCATGGCATTTAATGTATACTTCAGATGGCAAACTAAAGCTTCCAGCGAACTCATTTGTTTAACATAAAAAATAATAATTGCCATAATCATGGCAGACGCCGAATAATGTCGTCTTCCACGAAGTGGCTGATCCCAGCCACTTTTAGTGGCAATGTCCGAGAGTCTTTCGATAAGTTTTTCGGGGATTTCCTTGAAAATTTGATTTGCAGGTAGTTTATTACGCATGTTCTTGACAAACTAGCGGAAACTACCTGCGTCTTTAAATTTTCCCGATTCCTGAAGCGAAAGCTAGACTGATTAGCTGATGACTAGAAAGAATAGGGATTCAACGAAACTTGAGACAGCCTAGATCGATCGATTTAATTGAATTTGAGACAAGCTAGATCGATCAATCTCACCATTGGTCTTCCGCCCCATATGTTAAATCTACCTGATACGTATCTGTTATCCCTCTGAGGTAATCTAAATAGTATTCACAACGATCGGGTCTCAATTCCTCCAGATCCAATTCACTTATACAGTACTTTACCTCCTGGAGCAAATCACTCACAAATTGGGGTGTGACCCTTGAATCTGACATGGTCCCATCATCCAAAAAAATAATCCTGGTGACGAGAAACGCAATATCTTCCCATATAATTTTAAAACAATCATCCTTGATATAGTTCCATAGCCAAAGTAATTTGTTGAGGTAGAAATAAGGAATGGTGGTATGATAGTGGCCTAATACAAGTAATTGAGCCATCATCCAAATTAACTGAGTATCATTCTTGTCCTTACAGTAGTCCCCCATTTGTTTATTATTTTCAACGAAAAATCGCTCTAAGGTGACTATAAAATCAATGTGGAAATTTACAAATGCATCCTCATTCTTCTGGTAGATATCTTTGGGTAGATTTGTTATATCAGTATAGAGTTTTCTATATTCTAATTTATCGAGAATAATATTCATTTGAGTTGAACTTAAGCTGAAACTTCTCGTTTTTTCAATTGGTAGGACATGTGCCTCGATAATCCCACTTAAGGCTGCAAGAGCTTCCTTACAATATGTCCAGTAAGCTTCCACTATCTTAACCGAGTGTTCTGATGTTCTATCTATCTTCCAATTTTGCATTGCTGAATCGAATTCTTCACCGTAGAAGAACCAAAGTACACAATAGTAGGGAAATTTCCAATGATCTTTCATTGTATCCAGATCTGTCCATTCATCCATAATTGGGGGCACCATGGTAATCATGGAGCTGAGTCCGGAAATATCTCCAAAGCGATTATTGATAAGATCCGAGATTTCACCATTGGATAATGGCTGATATCTTGTATGCATACTAATAATAATATTTGAAAATTATTTAAGTAAAGAAATTAGATTGATCGTGGGATTAAGAGAGTATAATATTATTATACGATTTGTATTTGCACTTCAGTGCGAGGGTTTGGGAATTTGATGTTGTTGTGATAGACCATATTATCTATTAACGAGAAAATTTCTCTGTCTGGATGACTGTGAAAAGGTCCTGGATAAGTAAAGGTCCTACAACAATCAGTTTTGGGAGCATCGATATATTGAGCAATATCTGGAGCATACAAGCGGACACCATCATTTTCAGCATCACGAAATATTCTGTGAAGTTCTTCTCTTATTATTCGTCTCTCGGTGGAGGTTCCATTGCATATCATCTCCTTCTCGAAGGAGACAATTCGTATTGAATCATAGTGGTTTTCCAGAATAGTCTGGTAGTTCGGGTGTAATTGCGTTTCAATTGACATATAATTATAATAGCTGTCAATGTTATATAAGAAAGGATACCGAAATATTGCTTTCTATTGGATAATTCAAATTTAATTCTATCGTCGACAGGTCTGTATAAATCCCTTGCAAAATAAATATATAGATCGTCGATCGATTCTAAAAACAGAGTGATCCATTAGTGATAAATCTCATATTAGTTTTGTAGTTGAATTTTAATAAATAAATCTTATATTCGATTTACATTGTAAATTATTATAAAAAATATAGTATGTTAAAAGATCATGAAAAGAATTGTTCGACTAAGCATATTATTCATATTATTTTTATGGGGGTCTATAGCCACAATTCCACCATCTCAAGCAGTTTCCTCAATTAAGTATTACAATTATACACCAAGTTACTATCCTAGTGGGACGTATGGTTTTGCAGAAATGTATGATATTCTAAATGATGAATATATTATCATATCGGGAACCGCAAGCTATATTTTTGAGCCGGGGCTTCAATCGCACATAGCATATACAAATGTTAGATATCACATCCACAATAGTACGTTATCTTTTTACGATGTATTGGATAGTATCTCTGGAGATACCTTTGGGTTTACAAATCCTATAAACGGAGATATGTATTTTATCGATAAATCATTTAGAGTTTTGAAATACAATGATACACATCCGATAACAGGCGATTTCGATGTGTCAGATGGGACATATGTGTCTTGGTTTAATCTTACAACCTATCTCTCCCTGAATTTTGAGAGGCCAATTAGTCGTAGTGGTTATCAAATTGCCTATAATTATGTAGATGGATATTTCATGTTGTTTGGAGGGGCATCTCCGGGTTTAGCAGATACTTGGGTTTTTGATCTGAAAAATAATGAATGGAAACTTATGACTCCTGCGATCCATCCGGGATTTAGGCAATATTATACACTGGTCTACGACCCCAGTATTAACAAAATGGTATTTTTTGGAGGACTTGAAATGTCATATTATTTCAATGACGTATGGTTCTATGATTACTTATCAAATATGTGGAATGAAGTTGAAACTCTCAATACACCTCATATCAGAACCAATCACAGAATGATGTGGGACCCTGTCAACGAATTAATATTGATGTATGGCGGAGCCTATAAAATCCAGCAGGATGATGTTTCGGCGAAAAATGAAGCAGATTTATGGGTATTTAATTCAACTAATAAAATTTGGACATTCATTTCAATCATCGGGCCAAGTTCAATAGGTTATGGACATTTTATGTATATAAATAATAATGCAACTCTCTTTTATTCAAATCAGGTACATCAACTCGAATTGGATTTGGATATCACTTACCCATCGGAGACTTATGAGGGCCCCTTAGAAACATCAACTGTTGTCACAACTCAGACGATAAATCAGGTTAGTGTAACTGAAGAGACACATACTGTAACAAATACTGAACTCAATTCGATAATCACAGAAACCGAGACTGTATCAAATCAGGATGATTCTCCTCTATCTATATGGATTACAATTCTGGGGTTTGGATGTCTTCTACTGATTCGACATAAGAACAAAGCTAAGAATAGATCAATCGAATGAGATTCAATTGACTTAGATTTTAGTTGGTTCAATCGATCGAATATCAAACGAATTTTCTATAAATTACATACGTTAACCATCGATCACTATTTGTCGGTACGGAAATCCACCAATTCACTTCTAATCCAGTCCTCATCGTTTTAAATAGTATCACAACTAAATTTAACTAGAAGATGGGCTACATTATTAAAACCACTGAGGGAATGATAGATCTGGAGGAATATGCCAAGCAGCAACATCTTCCCTTTGATTGGCAGCAGATTCTCAACAGAGGTTTTTTTGTATATGACTATAAGAACAGAGAAACCCCTGTCATTCACCACAAAGAACTTCCAGAACTATATTCGCCAGCATATTTTGTGTTAGTTGGAGAGGGTAATTTGGGAAAACTTCAGGATCCCAATTACAAATTTACGAATATATTGGAATATCTCAACGCTGTCGAATTCTATACCTATGCCTGTCTCAAATCCAACATGAATAGTATGATGGACAAATATTTCATAGCAGTTATCAATAGTAAGAAGGGCAGGGTACCTTATGTGATTAGCAGAGCATTTCGAAGGTATATTAATTATTAATAAATTTGTAATTTCTAGGTGTACCAATAATCAGCCATAGAAATTGACATCAAAGCACAGACAATAGTAATTAAGAGACCCAATAACAGATTCTTAATATCCAAGTAGTTGGTAATACTCCTCACAAACAATCCAACCTTGATCATTTCCATAATAATATATCCACCTAAATTTTATTTAAAGAAAGTAAATCCATTAATCGATCTTGCTGAAATTCTATAATTTCACGAGCTGCTTTCTCGATGCAGTTGTACAAAGAAAAATACCTCCATGAATTTAAATGGACAAATTGTATGACGTGATCAACTTCTGCAGATCTCAAGATATTAAAATCAAGCTCAAGAGTTTCTTTAATGAAAAAATCCAATTCTTCATGAGTAAAATTATGAGTAATAATCTGATTAGTTAAAACCATTGCGTCATGTTTAATTATGCTCTCAAAACGCATCTGCTGTGTATCCCTCAATTCCAATTTTTCAGAAGTACAACCCAGAATAAGCCTCAAATCCTTGATATCATTCAATTTGGATTCTTTGTCAAAATAAAGATAGAAAAGTTCTTGATTGTCTGTTTCCTCAATATAACATCTGCGGGAGGGATTGAAATGAAATATCTCAGGAAGAATATATTCATCTACTTGGAATACCACAGTCTCATGGAACCCAAAGAGATGGGGATCTCCCGCAAGGATGGGTATTTTGTACCAGTTATTTAACCGGGAGAAAAACTGGAATAATGATATGTCCCGGTTGATATCAATGGTTGTGATCTGCACAGAGATCGATTCATTTATTTCTTGATCTCTGTTGATCTGTTCCTCAATTTGTGTCATTATTTTATTTATACACTATCAAATATAAAAGGAGAGTAGGACAGGGGCGACCGAATCTAATATTGAACGTTATGACTCTCGTAGACCTTGAAGACATATTGTAATTCGCAACTAGATCGATACTTCAGATAGTTACACAGTATATGTTTACACCAAAAGTATTCAATACCCATTGTTCGATAACAATTCTACAATAAGCTGAACAAACTTTGAAATTCTGATGATTTTGTAAACAAATTAAAATATGAAATTAGAGGGCGACTTATTTCATGTGTTGATTGACATCCTTCAAAATTGGGAAAAACCATCGAAAGAAATACTACTTGAATTGGGACGTTCTTCGATGGATCAATTGATAGAACATGAGAAATATGATCAAAGAATAAGCAATAATATTGAGACAATATTAAAGAAAGTACTTTCTAAAAATAATCAAGTCGGAATAAATTCACTCAAAAGAGAAACTCCGCATAGAAGAGTTTCAGTAAAACCAGATAACCACATAGTAATGTCATTATCAACCAAGCCTGTACAAATTATACACCAAGGAGGCGAAAATCGAATGAGTGTTTTTATTTATATTCATGAAATTTCAGATGAATCTAATGTTTCATCAAAAGGTGTAACCTATCTGGTAGTGATGATCGGAATGGGGGGGAGTGGTCGATCTACATTAAGATATAAAGGAGGAACTCCTCTTAATCTCAAAGAATTGTATAATTCCTCAATCGATTCATTGGTAGAGAATCCTCAAGAGATGTGGAGTGATTTTGGTCAAAATTTAGAAATGGATAATTCAAGTGATATTAAAAAATCGAGGAGCATATATCAATTATTACAACAATGCATAGATTGTCAAACCACCCAACCGGCATCAATCAGAAACTGCGTAAATTGCAAATCTGAATTAGCATTCTGCCAAATATGCAAATTAGGATATAATACTACAGATGAATTGATAAAGTGTCCAAATTGCCAAAATTTATTCCATCGAGCCCATTTTTACGCTTGGGTACAAGCAAAAGGCGTTTGTGTTTCATGTAAAGTAGATGTAACCTTAAGTCAGATATAAGAATCGTTTACTTCAAATTTTTCCTTAAATATAATTGAACACCATTAACTTTCATGTCCACTGAGACAGATCAGGATATCTATCTCAATTATCTCTATTCCTTAATCGAGGGAAAGAATATGAGATATGTATTCTGGAATTACGTGGCTGCTATGAGTCTTTTCATAGTTAGTTTTTTCTCCGATATTTTAATAATATCAAGTGAAGGTAAATCTAGTTTAAATTTATTTACACTCTATTTTATCTCCCCAGTCTTTACCATTCATCTGATAGTCTGGGAACTGATATCACTAATTAGTGGATACTTACTTATACGATTATATATGAGAAGTGAGGATAGATCTAACTTCTTCTCGACAGTTGTAAGTAGAATATTTACTTACGCCATGACTATTTCTGGGCTCCTATTCTCAATCAGCTCGATCGATCCAGTTAATGTCTTTGCTTATTAGTTCATTAATTAACCAGTCACTAGATGATAATGATGATAATGATCTTTGCATCGATTTATATTCTCAATTAAACCTCAAATTACAGTTTTTCATAAAATTATTATGAAGATCGCGAATCTCCAGATATGAAAACTTACAGTAGAATTGATCAGTTCAAGCTAAAAGATAGATTTATTCAGAGTATCATACCGGAATTTATCAAAAATATACCCCAGAAAGTTAAAAACTGGTGTAATGCCGTACCGATGGAAATATGCTTACTGCTGCTCATGATGACAACCATCACTGCCACAAGTATCCAACAGGCAACACTGCTGCTCAGCGATGCTATTTTGGCAGATAGTAATCGAGCACTTCAACGATTCGCAAAGAAATATATTCCTGAGATACCCCATCCAAATCGTGTCAGGCATACTCTCAAATTATGGAGTCCTCATCAAATCAATTCAAAGTATCGAGAAGTTAATTTTAAGATGATCAGACATATGAAAAAGGGGAA
>MDVR01000166.1 GCA_001940725.1 Candidatus Heimdallarchaeota archaeon LC_2
TTAGATTCTCATGGTCTGTCTCTTGTTATTCTAATTTCATTCCTTTTTTTTGTCTGGACAACTCAAAGAATCTAATAAAGACAATAAAGATCATAATGGTACAGATATCACGATTCCATCATGTGTTTATGTCATTTTATCAATAGCTTGACCCACTATTTCTATACATGAAACACATAATTCAACATTAGAATTATCAATTTCCAAAAGCTCATCATAATTCATATGATTTGTAAATGATTGATATTTACTAACTTCTCCATCCCAATCCTTAAGGTCCATTTCGTAAACGCTTAAAAATTTAGAACTTATCTCAGTTAGTGATTGAGTGTACTTATCACGAATTGCATGATCATCAGAAGGATTTGTAAGCATGACTGCTGTTAATTTTTCTCGAGTCTCCATAAAAACATCCCATTGACCAAGTTTCATATGGCGTAGGTCCCCCCCAAATTCACCAGCTATTAAATTAATGCTTGTTATAAAACTGCTGAATAAAGTTGATTTTTCCATAACTGCATTATGATGCTTGTGCTCTTCACTACAACAATCTATTCCTTTTTCAAAACTACCTGTATATAGGGGAATCCCAGAAGGGTGAAGAAGAAGTAGATGTCTAATCAAGATCTAATCAAAATAAATTATGATAATTTACTTATATTAGAATTTCTAATAAGCCAATAAACATTCGCTTAATGATTATATTTACTATTTGATTTGATTTAAAGCAATATTTGATTTATTACCACCTAGACCTGCAATTGATACTTTGCGGTTAATATTAATTAATGATTGGCCCCTTTCTTCATTAATTTATGAAATTTCATTATTATTCACTTTAACGGTAGTTTACCTGCCAGTTGGAATATATGCATATTCAAGAAAACATCTTCGAACACAGTAATGTTTCATTTTTGTCAAATCAAAAATTCATAAAATTATATCGTTTTACCTTGTTTATGACTTCAATAATATTTTTTCTTTTAGGTAGAAGCGAAATATTGTCTATTTTTTCTCCATCGTTTCTACATTTCCATAACTTTGATCGAGTAATTACATTTATGGGGTTTGTTGGCTGTAGATGAAATATTCATCAAATGCTATGAAAATGAAATTAATTTAAATATTATTAACTGATATGTAAATGCTACTAATCACAAAATATTATATATTTGAAAATTTAGAATTCAAGTAGTAAAAACAATAAAACAGGAGTTGTAATATACTATTTCGATTGATTCGACTATAATTAAATTAGAAGATGATATCGAAAAAGGAAGGTATGAAAGCGTTAAACAAGAGATATTAGTGCTAAAAAACACAAAACTTAATGTGAAGGAATTAATAATTTTAGATTTATTTTTATCCAGGGTTCTAAGAGAAACTGGAGATATTAAAGAATCAAGCACACTCAGTAAATTATTAGTAGAAACAGCAGAAACATTAAATGATGAAAGATTAATTATTGAAGCTTATCTTGAAAATGCTTATTGTCTTTGGTATGCAGGTGATTTTGATGAAGGAATTCAATTCTGTAACCATGCACAAAATATTATGAGTAAAAGCGATGGTGATTACAAAAAATTATATGCCCGATCGCAGATCATTTTAGGAAATTTGATTGGAGATCAAGGAGATTTAGATATGGCCTTAAAATATTATACCGACGCGTTGAAATCTTATAGATCTATTAACGATAAAGATGGAATTGCTTACTCTTTAAATAATCTAGGAACATAATATAATTTTCGCGGGAATTTAGATGAGGCACTGATTTGTTACGAAAAAAGTGGAGAACTTTTCGAGGAACTGGAAAATCCCATTAACATTGCAATGTCTCTAGGTAATATTGGCTATATCTATTTAAACAAAGGAGATTTGGATGCGGCTTTAGATTGTTTGTTGAGATCACACAAAATATTGGTCGAAATTAATGATAAGGTGTATTTGCCCGTTACTAAAACTAATATCGGGAATTTTTATTATGCCAAAGGACAGTATCAGACTGCCTTGATCTATTTCAAGGAAAGTTTAGCTTTATTTGAAACATTAGAAAATAATCTATGGATTTCTGAAACACTCCTATACTATATTTTAGCATATTGTGAAGTTGATTTGAATGGTGCAATAGATTTACTCAATAAATTTGAGAAAATCGCTGAATCTGATCAAAACAAATCAAAATTAATAGATATCAGATATAAACTCATGAAATCCATTGTTCTCAAGAAAACAAATAGATTAGAAAATATTGTGAAAGCAGAAAAATTACTATATCAAATTGTTGACAATGAAGAGATATTGGACTATGCTGTTACTTTAATGGCGATGAAACATTTAGCAGATTTATTAATATTGGAATTGAAGCTTCAGGATGATGAGACAATTTTAATTGAACTAATAAATTTAATCTCAAAGTTGAACGATAGTGCCCTTATCCATGGTTCTCGTAGAATCCAGGTGCAAACCTATATTTTGTTTGCTAAGGTAAAAATATTAAGTGGAGATTTTCAATCGGCTGTGGAAAGTTTGGATTTTGCAGAAAAAATTGCTAAAGAAGATGGATTAGAAAAGTTAGAGAAGGAAGCTTTGCTTGAAAAAGACCAAATTGTACAAAAAGCAAGCATGTATGAGCGAGCTTATGGTGATTTAACTAACATACAAGAAAAATTGCAGCAGGCCAATGTAGAAGCTTATCTAAATGAAATTTTAGTAAATGGTATTTTACAATATAAACAAAATAGTAATAAATAATTAACTATTTTCGATCGAAAATCATTCTGTTACATGGTTAGCTTAAATTAACATATTGATTACATATTTAGACATTATCAGCAGATAACCCAAATATATTCTTAGATATTACAGGATAGTATATAATTTATGTTACACCTAGATGAACTTGCGAACATAGAAAATCTGCTAGATCTAGGAAAATATGATGATGTTAAAACGCAGATTTCAGATTTAAAACAAAAAATTAAACATAAAAATAGTGAAGTGGATTTAGAACTTCTATTTGCAAGATACCTACGTGAAACTGGAAATGCTAAGGAATCAGAACGACTAACAGACAACCTGATAATAAAAGCTAAAGAATTGCAAAATTCATTGTTATTGACAAAAACATACATAGAAAATGCTTATGATAACTGGTATTTGGGATTTCATAATAAATCTATTGAGCGAGGTCTTGATGCATTGAATTTATCAAAAAGAGATAAATCTAAAGAAAGTCAAGTACTAACTGCGAAAAGTAATAACTTAATAGGCAATGTCGAAATAGAGAGAGGGAATTCTACCGCTGCGATTAATTATTATACTGTTGCACTACAAATTCATCAAGAACATGGAAACAAAATGGGTTCAGCTTATGTATTGAACAATCTTGGATTTGCATACTCATATTTAGGAAGATTAAATGCCGCTCTCTCTCATTATGAAAAAAGTAAAGATTTATTCACATCACTTGATAACGAACATCTTATCGCAATTTCGATGGGTAATATTGGTCAGATTTACATTTTGAAAGGTAATTTAGAGAAGGCTTTGGAGCTTTCCCTAAAATCAATATCCGTTTTAGAAAGAATTGGTAATGCTCAGTCTTTAGCTGAATTTAGTACTAATATTGGCCAGATTTATCATGCAAAAGGTGAACTCGAGAAGGCAATCAAATATTATAAGAAAAGTTTAGATATTTTATTACATCAAGATAACGATGTTTGGGTTTCTTTTGCTCTTTTTTATTATATATTGGCAAATGCAGATTATGATTTGGAAGAAGCAAAAATCTGGTTAGAAAAATTAAGATCTTTTCTCGAAGTCGAAGATAGAGATACTTCTTTGATTCAATTGCGATACAATATTGCCGCAGCAGTTTTATTAATTAAAACATCTAGATTAACAAATCTGGTTAAAGCTGAATCATTACTAAAGGAAATCCTCAATAATGATACAGTGGATGATTACAGTATAACGATATTGGCTATCAAAAATTTAGCAGATATTAGGCTGGTCGAGTTGCGTCTTTTTACTGATAGTGTAAATCTAAAAGAATTATTAGATTTAATTGCTAAAATGACAGATCTTTCAAAATTACATGGTAGTTTCATTACCGAGACACAATCACTAATACTTTATGCAAAATTGAAATTAATTGAAGGTGAATTTGAAGTCGCCAATTCTTCCTTGAATGAAGCTTTGATAATTGCTAAGAATCATGGATTGGTAACTCTTGCAAATGAAATAAATGAAGAAATTAAGAAATTATATAATGAAGTAAATAAGTATGAGACAATGTTTAGGGATTCAAAAATAATGGAATTACAAATAGAAGTTGGTGAAGTAAGGGAATATTTGAATAAAATCCTATCTAGTGGTATTTTGAGAGGAAAAAGACAGAATTAGATTACTAAGAAATCTATTATTTTCTTAGCTTAATCGAACTGTTTCATGTTATCCACAAAGTCAATTTCATATACTTCTAGGTTTAAAGAATGATGTAGGAACGGTAATTATATTTGTCAATACCTGGTCAATATTTCTGTAAAGGTTGTTTAAAACCCATTTCTAATGTAAGAAATGAAGGGAAATGTAATTCTTGTTTGGCAAAAGAAATGCAGGTAATGCGAGCAGGTAATTATTGCGATCACTGCAGAACTCCAGCAACCAAATCCATGATTTACATAAATAATAAAACTAAGAAAAGATATTGTGTAGACTGTAGGGCTGAATTCAGGCAACAATTAATTTTGAAAGGAATGGAAACTGAACTTGCTACAAAAATTATGATAACTGATTTTATTTTAATTAATGATCCAACAAAGAAAACTAGAGTGCATAAATAGAAATCAACAATCAATCAAACTCAAAGATTAATAATCAAAACCTGTTACATGTTCTAGTTTATGAGAGATTAATTTTTTCATATCTGCTGAAAACCAAAATGTACCCTTCAATAATTCACCCGATAATATTTTAGGCAACCAATATTTATCGTCTTCCCACATTAAATCATATGGGATTTCATCAATTTTTATCCACTCTCCCCTTGCTTCCTCTGTCTCTATTAATTCACCAACATATTTACTTGATGTAAACACATGAACTTTCCATTTTGGACTTTTAGTGTTTCCAAAATAAAAATCTAAGATCGCTTTTTTCAGAAGATTCTTAGGTTGAATTCCAGTTTCTTCGAAAGTTTCCCTAATTGCACCCGTAATTATTGATTCAGTTTGTTTTACTTTTCCCCCCGGACCATTTATTTTTCCCTCTCCAAAACCTCTTTTTTTATTTATTAATAAGATATTTTCATTATTGATAATGAAACAGAGTGTTGCATTTGTTGTTTGAGTATTAGTTTCAATCAAGACTGGAATGGCATTGAATCAAAAGATGAATAGGTTTATCATTTAAGAATTTTAAATCACAAGATAATTATCTTGAAATGTTGCTAGTTCTATCTGATAGTATTTAAGTATCCTAAAGCCTCTACTGTCGTGGTAGATGTAATCCCAAATCATTATGATATTGTTCTCGAACCCGATTTAAATTCTTTTAAATTCAATGGAATTGTGAAGATCGATATCACAACCTCAGAACCGGTATCAAGTTTCACTTTACACGGGAATGAATTGGAGGTCTTAGACTGTCAAATCCTATCGAATTCAAAATCAGAAAAAGCAACTTGGAATATAGATATGGAAAATCAAGAAATCACCATCAAATTCAATGAAAAATTAAATTCATTCAACGCTGAATTGAAGTTTTCTGGAGAATTAAATGAAAAGCTAGCTGGTTTTTACAGGAGTAAATTTAGTTTTAATGGTGAAGATCATTATGCTGCTGTAACGCAATTTGAAGAAAGTGACGCCAGAAGGGCGTTTCCATGTTTTGATGAACCAGTGAAAAAAGCAACTTTTACTATCACCCTGATTATTGAAAATCACCTCGTGGCGATTTCCAATAGTCATATTGTTGAAGAAATAAATCTCGATGGAAATTTAAAGAAAGTAATTTTTGATAAAACACCCAAAATGTCTACTTATTTATTATTTTTTGGAGTTGGTGAATTTAATAAAATAACAAGAAAAACAAGGGACTATACCGTATCTGTAATGGCATCAAAACAGCATGAGCCCCTTAATACTTTTGGTGATTTCAGTCTCGATTTTGCAGTCAAAAGTCTCGAATATTGTGAGGATTACTTTGCAGTCAAATATCCGTTCACAAAATTGGATAATATTGCGACTGCTGATTTTGCTCATGGAGCAATGGAAAACTATGGTGCGATACTTTATAGAGAGAATTTGCTTTTGCATTTTCCAGGAATTACAAATTCAAGACTTGAAATGATAATTCAAATGGTCATTGCCCATGAAATTACTCATCAGTGGTTTGGAAATCTTGTATCACCTATTAATTGGAAATATCTTTGGTTAAATGAGAGTTTTGCCACATTATTTGGTTATGGTATTGTAGATTACTATCATCCCGAAAAAAAGGTTTGGGAGTATTTTGTTGAATCTTCGACAGAGATCGCATTAAATAGTGACGCGATGATCGAAACATTACCTATTGAACGCCCTGGTGAGGGTGCAGTCGGAATGACAGTAAAAAATGCGAAAATCCTTTATGAAAAGGGTGGAAGTGTATTACGTCAGATCAAGAATTACCTGGGAGACGACAATTTCAGAGATGGATTAAGACATTACTTGAAGAAATTTTCTTACAAAAATGCCCGAAGTGATGATCTATGGGATTCATTAGAAGAAGTCTCAGGAAAGCCAGTAAGTAAATTAATGGAATCCTGGGTTTTACAAGAAGGTTATCCACTAATTACTATAGAAAAAAGAAATAATAAACTTACATTATCTCAAAATCGGTTTACTTTCGTTAACAAAGAATTTGATTCTAATTGGATTGTACCTGTGTCAATGAAATATTATTTTGAGAATAAAGAGCCTGAAATAATTTTCTACTTAATGGAAAATACTACATTAAATATTGATATACCCAGTGATGTAATTGCCTATAAAGCAAATACAGAATTAACTGGATTTTATAGAGTTAGGTATCCAAGTGAAAATCTAGCCAAGCTCTCTATATTGGGAGTTGAAGGTAAACTCACTGCAATTGATAAATGGAACCTTGAAACTGATTTATACGCTTTATTAAGGGCAAATAAAATTTCTATGGACGATTATCTGTCTTTTATTTCCAGTTACGTTGGTGAAACTTCTCGAATAATAGTTTCCAGTATTTCTGGTCATTTACACTTATTATATGATTTGGGTAAAGAAGATACCAAAAACAAAATATCTGCAGTGGGTAAAGAATTTTTAGAAAAAACGCTTGATGTTATTGGATTTGAAGCGAAAGATGGTGAAGACACTAATATTTCTACCCTTCGAGGAGATTTACTGGTAAATGCAGTAATCTTTGGATCTGAATCAGTAAAAAATTTCGCTATGGATAAATTTCAAATCTTTAAAGAAGGAGGAAAGGTTTCTGCCGATATATTGAGTGCAGTTTGTCAAATTTCTGCACGAGAAACTAATGACTTGGAATGGTTCATAAATCGATTTGAAAATGCTGAGAATGAACAAATGAGTGTAACTCTTCTCTTCTCGCTTGGAAAATTCACCCAGATCTCCCATATTGAAAAAATGCAAAACTATATATTTGAAAAAGTTCCTATGAGAAATCAAACAACCCTAATCCAGAGTTTAGCTTCAAATCCAGAAGCTACAAGTTCATTGTGGCATTGGTATTTAGCTAATTTGGACAATTTCGAAAAATTACATGAATATATGTATCAAATATCAATACTAGCTATTGTGACTAAGTCTAGCCAATATGAATCAGATGTTAAAGAGTTTTATGAGGGTTATTTACAAAAAAATCCTAAGGTAAAAGATGCAGTCGATGTTGCCTTGGAAGGATTAAAAATAAGGAATAATCTAACTTCACATATTAATTTATAACATCCCAACAAGGTCATCTAATTTTAATTTACATAATTATAATAAATTGGATTTTGCATTTAAGTTTGTTATTTTATAGAGTTTCAATATTTGAAGTAGCCAAATAATAATATTTGATATTTTACCAAGTGAATTATCGATAATAACCAATACTTGTTTACAAATAAGCCGGAAAAAGAAGAGAATTACATTCTTGACTTGATTCGGGTTATCATTCATAAACTTTCAAATCAACAAATCAAGGAATTTTCTTTTAATCAATTTATTAAAGATAAATCGAATGATGAACTAAATTATGAATTTTGGAATAAAGTTAGAGGGCTAGTTCAATATGATTTCAAGAATGATTCAAGTATTTATGAATTTCAAAACGAAAATATCGAAAAATTAGCAAAATGGTTTCAAAATTCTTTAGAATATAATATGCGAAAAGACTATGCTGCCAATTACACCAGTATTTCTGCAGTCAAGGTAATGAATCATGTATATTCAGCTAAAGAACATGATCGAATAATTGATCCGTTTTGTGGTTCTGGACGACTTCTAATGGGCTTTTTGAAGTCGCTCCCTAAAAATGCTAAATTCCCAAATATTACTATTAATGAATACATGCTACTTCCATGTCTTTTATCCTATTATGATTTGATTTGTTATTATAAGGCAAATAATGCGGATGTAAATAAAATCACTGTTAAATTAGGGGACGCATTTGAGAATTTTAAATCTGAACAAGCGGGTAAATTTGATTTGGTGTTAATGAATCCACCTTTTACTAGGATTCATAGAATAAATCCTGAAACTAGAAAAAATATTGATTCGTTAATTTCTCCATATCCCAATTTAACTATTGGTCAGCCAGGATTACATTATTTCGCCCTCATATTGGCAAATAATCTATTAAAATCTAATGGAAAAGTTGTTAGTATACTTCCAGCCGCCACATTTGTTTCTGTTTATTCTAAGCCACTACTTGAATTTTATTTAAATAATTATAAAATTAAACATCTTATAAAATTGGATAATTCTTTGGCATTTTCTGATGGAAGTGAATTTAAAGAAATCGTGTTTGCAGCAAGTAAGTCTCAACCTAGATCAGACCACAAAATTATATTTAGTATTGCAAGTTCGACTTCCAAAAAATTAAACATGGTTGAATCAATATCTGTTTCCCCTAAGGATCTTTATCATAATTGGAATTGGTTGAAGTACTTTGAAAATCCACATTTATTGTCATTAGAAAGATACATGTTGTCACAAAATCTAATTTTATCAGGTAAAGAATTGAAACTCAATATAATAAGAGGTGTTGAAATGTATGGTCCTAACTTTTTCTGTATTCCAAATATCATTTGGAAAATAAAAACAAAATCTGATAACAATATTACACTTCAATCTAATCCCAATTTAACTATTGGTCAGCCAGGATTACATTATTTCGCCCTCATATTGGCAAATAATCTATTAAAATCTAATGGAAAAGTTGTTAGTATACTTCCAGCCGCCACATTTGTTTCTGTTTATTCTAAGCCACTACTTGAATTTTATTTAAATAATTATAAAATTAAACATCTTATAAAATTGGATAATTCTTTGGCATTTTCTGATGGAAGTGAATTTAAAGAAATCGTGTTTGCAGCAAGTAAGTCTCAACCTAGATCAGACCACAAAATTATATTTAGTATTGCAAGTTCGACTTCCAAAAAATTAAACATGGTTGAATCAATATCTGTTTCCCCTAAGGATCTTTATCATAATTGGAATTGGTTGAAGTACTTTGAAAATCCACATTTATTGTCATTAGAAAGATACATGTTGTCACAAAATCTAATTTTATCAGGTAAAGAATTGAAACTCAATATAATAAGAGGTGTTGAAATGTATGGTCCTAACTTTTTCTGTATTCCAAATATCATTTGGAAAATAAAAACAAAATCTGATAACAATATTACACTTCAATCTAATCCCAATTTAACTATTGGTCAGCCAGGATTACATTATTTCGCCCTCATATTGGCAAATAATCTATTAAAATCTAATGGAAAAGTTGTTAGTATACTTCCAGCCGCCACATTTGTTTCTGTTTATTCTAAGCCACTACT
>MDVR01000167.1 GCA_001940725.1 Candidatus Heimdallarchaeota archaeon LC_2
CCAACTAGATAATAACAAAGAAAATATCTTATATAAAATAATCATTAACCTCATCTATGTTTGATAGCAGTCATCCAAGCTAATATGATATTTATATAGATATTATCAAAAAACCAACTGCTATCAATGATAATTATATACATCTAACAGCATTTTATTTTGAATAAAAATTGACAGACTTAAGACCTGGTTCAGAGATAGCGGATGGAATACACTGGATAAAAGATACCTACGTAAATCTATACATTACAGAGCATAATGATGACTTGATTCTCATCGATACAGGATTAAATAAAAAGGCAAAACAGGTGTTTAGTTATATTAAAACAGAATTGGAATCAAGAAAAATAAGTAAAATTTTGTTAACTCATCACCATGTAGATCACACAAGGGGTTTATACGCCTTACATGATCAATTTCATTCCAGAATATTCGTATCAGATCAAGATCATGATGTTGTGATAGGAAAAAGAAAGTCTCCCCTTCCAAATAAAAGGATATTTCGACCATTATTTTATATTTTAAGAAATGCTATAAAGGCAAAACCGGTGACAGAAGTTGAAATAACTGCTGAAAATGAGATACTCGATGATTTTGTGGTGCACCATTTTCCAGGTCACACCCTAGGATCTCTTGGATTTTTGAAGGGAGGAGCGTTATTCCCAGGTGATGCAGCGGTGACAAATAAAAAAGGCGGTATCAATTTAGGTCCGAGTATTGTAACTGAATCAATGGCTCAAGCAACTGCGACTTTACAAAAAATTGCAAAATTAAAATTTGATATGTTACTTTCTGGTCATGGAACCCCAATTCTTGAGGATGCATCCGATCGTGTTATTGAGGCGGCCGCAAAAATCTAACTCTTATTATCAAAATATGTGGATTGAATAAAGTTCAATACGAATAATTTATTATCTGACAATCAGTATATTGTTTAAAGAGGCTTTGATTTCATATGAATAAGAAAAAATCTTCCAAAAAAAAAGTCGGCAAACTCAAAGATGAAGACTTATTTGGTGATTTCAAAGAAATGGATGAATTCATAGAATCTGATAATTTTGATGTAACAGACAAAAACGGACACAAACCAGATAATTTTGAAATAACATCAAAAGACAAAAAGAAGAAAGCAGGTCATGCAAAACCACCCAAGGAACCTAAAGTTGAAGAATTGGCAGATAATGATTTGTTTGGTGATTTTAAATCTCTAGAAGAATTCGAGCGTTCAGAGAGCTATAATGTTACTAAATCAGAGAGTAAAATCAAAACAAATACTAAAATAGAATCAAAAACCATTGAAAAAAGAGATATTGATGATGATGATTTATTTGGTGATTTTAAATCCTTAGAAGAGTTCGAACAATCTGAAAGCTATGAAGTAACCAAAATATCTTCTAGAGAACTACTTACTAAGGAACAAACAGGACCTACGCCCCCCGGCCTTCCTCAAACACCGTCCGATGAGTCAACTATGAAAGAATATAGCAATACTGGTGATTCACCCCCCCCTGCATCCTCTTTTGGACTAAAAAAAGCTCAACAAGCAGATCAAGAAAAGGAAATAGACGAACTACCATCTGAACCAATCGATCCTGCCAAACAAAAATTAGCTGCCATAGCAGAAAAAAGAAGAAAGAAAAAGAAAAGAGGTAGTAGTGATGATTTGTTTTCTGATCTAGATGATTTTGATCTTGAAGATGACTGAGATTACCTATTCAATAACAAGAATCTATACGAGAGTCCGAAATTTTCAACGAAAGAAATAATCGCAATTTGGCTACATTGGGTTATATTATAAATACTTCAATAGACATGTAATATATGAATTATAAATTTACAACTTACAAAGAGGGTTATATTGAATCTCAATTTCTCATTGGAAGTGGAATTTATGATAAGTGGAGGATGGGAGGCCAGACTAGACCTGAGCAATTGAAAGTTGCTTACACAGGTGCGGATTTTGACCCTGAGACTAAATTTTATGCCTTTATAGAAAATGAAATGGTAGCATTTCTCACATCTACAGAAAAAAAAGATGAAGAGAATAAAAGTGCCTTTTTTGAATTTCCTTTTATTAAAAAGGGATATGATGATGTCTTGGATCAGCTTATCCAATATGCATTTGAGAAACTAAGAAAAAAGGATTTCAAAATATTAATTACAAGAGCAGGGCATTATTGGGGGAAAACAAAATCATTAGCTGATGATTATGGATTTGAATTAAAAAATGATATTATTCATGCTGGAGAGTTGCATCTTGATGAAATTGATACATCAACATTAGAATATCCCAAAGATTTATTGAGTTTCAATGCAGAGAAAGACATTGATGACCTAGCTGAGATATTTGCATCGAGATTCAATATACCTGTTGAAAAAATGAAAAAAAATATTAGTAGATTCAAAGATTTGCAAATAGGACAAACAATAATAAACCCTTGGAACCAGGAATTAACACTGGTAACAAATGTTGTGGGAAGAGTAGACGGAAAATTAGTGGCACGAGCAGTAGCTATGAATGCCGAATCTTATGGGTCTAAAAATGTTAATATTATCTCTTTCTATGTGAAAGATGGGTATGAAAAGATGAAGTCCCAATTAATAAGAAAAATTATGGAAGATTGTAAAGATCAAGAATACCATCGGCTAATAGTTCACACAGGTCTATGGGGATCTCACCCAGAAGATAGTTATTTTGAAGAATTTGGATTCAAATTTCTTACCAAATTGGCTTACTATCATAAGAATTTATAATATTATACAAAATAGATTAAATATTCATAGGAAACTTGAATATTGATATTGTGAAAAAATTATTACCTAATACTCTTGAAGGATTAAAATGGGGACTCACACACTTTGATGGAGTAGAGTTTGATATCAGATTATCAGGACAAAGGAGTTTAGTTATCCATCATGATCCAATAACCGTGGATGATAAATTAATATCTTCAATGAAAAACAGTGATTTGAAAGCTAATAATTTATTCCTTCTGGAAGAACTCCTAATGGATAAGGATATCATTTCAAGCCTTAAAAATGGAAAATATTTATGGATTGAATTGAAACCGAATTGTGAAGGTAAAAAAAATAAAAGTCGTTTAATTGCAGATAAGTTATACTCTCAGTTGATTAACGAACTAGATAACACGAAATTTCCCAAAAAAAATATCAGAATACTAAGTTTTAGTAAGGATTTATTAGACCCTGTTGCACAAGATAACGAACTAAAGGCATATCCCATATTACCATATATCAATGAATGTAACATGAAATTTGTTCTGTTCAAAGCATTACCAAGGGTTATCTATCGATCACTAAAGTCACATTTAGAAGAGTGTGTGAGAAAAAATTACAAAGGAGTTTTATTTGCAAGACAATATATTTTGGGACCTTTGGCATTACGTCATCCTTCATATGAAAAATTAACTGAATTAATGTCTCAAATGGATCTCGAACTCGGTTCTAATCTTGGAAAAGTAGAATTAGAAAGTGAGTTTCCATTATTCCATAGGTTTTCTGATAAAACAGATAAATATCCCAGACTCGCAAAAAAAGGAGAGGGACAGATAATTGCACATAGAGGAACTGGAACTAAAGGAGTACTAATTCCAAATAATGAAGAAACTTAGTCACAAGAAAAAAACTCGCTTATCCGAATGCATAAAGCTTAGCGATGAATTTAAAGTATAGTGAATGTCCAATATGATGCTAAGATTTTGGTCAAAGTTGAGGAAACTGAAAATATCTACACTTTTAAATTAGAAAAGCATTCTGATTTCAGCTTCTCACCTGGTCAATATGTATGGGTATCTCTTGATGGTTACTCAAAATCACCTATGGCCATTGCATCTGGTAAGTCCGATGATCATATCATGCTTACTGTAAGACGGTGGGGAGAACTTACCAACGCACTGTTCAATCTTTCTGAAGGAGATCTAATTCATATAGATGGTCCATATGGAAGTTACTTCCCAATGAATGAATTGAAGGGTGTTGACAATTTATATTTAGTCGCAGGGGGAACCGGAATTACCCCTGTGAGATCATTATTACGAAGTTTATCAAATGGAACACATGCTCATTTATTCTATGGAGCACAAGAGAGTATTGAATTATTATACAAAAAAGAACTTGGAAAATCAAATATAAATGTTAAATTTATTATAGATAAGGAGGAAGAAAATTGGAATGATCGAATTGGATATGTAACAGATTTATTGCAAACGGAAAAATTCTTACAAAATTCTAAATTTTTTATTTGTGGACCCCCTCCCATGTTGAAAGCGATTATTGAATTTTTTAAAACCAGTGAAATCAACAATTCGGACGTTTATGTAAGCATCGAGAAATTCGATGAAAACGGAAATGTTATTGGTCCGGTTTTGTCTCTTACTGACCCACAGGTTAATTTTCTGAAAATATAAATTATAATATAAGAGAAAAATTATCATAATATTTGTACCCTATCGATATTCATTCTAATATCAAAATAAATATTCAAAAATATGAGTGGCTTTTTGGATATGGACGGTTGGAAAAGATCATGGGGTCCTGCAATGAGAGTTTTTAGCTATATTAGTGGCCTATTTGTAATCTTATTTCTTGTAGTTGTTCTCCCAATATACATAATTGTCATTGGATTTGGACTTCCAATGGAAATATATAATCAAGTGGCTGGGATGCTTATATTTTTGGGTATAGCCATTTCAATACCTCTAGCATTTTTCAAAGTTCAAGATGAGATGACCCCTGGTATAGTACCCTTAGAAATGAGTAAATAAATTAAATCCTTAAATTTTACAATACTTTCTTCGGATTCCAATTTTCTATGTATTCTAACTTAAAGTATTTTATTAATAGTTCTTAGTTTTTGCTTTCTCGACCGCTTTAAGGTCACTTTGCTCTTCCCCTTTCATACTTTGATAATCCATGCCTAATCCTACAAATGGCATGATACTGAGTATCCAAATTAATATTGGTGAGTGGATATTGATTACTCCTATCCTATAGAGTAACCAAATAAAATCTCCAAAAAAATGGTATTTAAACAACATTAAAGAATTGTACAATTTTAAGAATATTGATCTGACAAATTTTAGAAACTTGTCAATCCAATTTGTGCATCTAATTTTGATTTTGTACAAAGACTGACGAATATGCATTTTCATATTCTGGAATAAATTTGGCGTCGTTTTCAAAAATGAAACGATGAAATCAATATGGAAATATGATTGGTAGATTAGGAAATTCAGATAATCATCTTCATTTGTAAATTGAGAACCGCTTTTATTCATCTCCCTCAAAAATGTCTTTCTAATTTCTACATTGTAATCATATAGCAAACATTTCGTCGCCTCTTGTTTTTTATAATGTGATGTTTCCTTTGAGATCTTTGATGGTAAATTTGCCAAAGCTGAGTGATTCTTATAAAGGAATTTAATGTATTTGCTGAGGTTCAATTGAGGTATTTGAGCATTTAAAATGGATATTACTTGCACCATTACATTGAATAAAGAATCCGTGACGACTAGAGTCTTTTGGTAAGTTGCAAAATTCTTCGAACCCACAATTATTGTTGTTACTATTCATTAATAAAATTATCGAATTATTAACCAATATATTATCTTCTTTTATAAATAAAGTAACGTTAAACTTCAATAAAATACAATATAATTTTGGTAAATAAGTATAAAACAGTTAAAAAAGGTTTAAAATGATTGAAAATGAATATTTTCAAAAATAATTTTTGTTACAATTTAAAGAATATAATATATTTTTTCTTTACAATTATTGCAATCCTTAAATATATCGAATTCAAGAAAAGATAAGAACTATGCCACGAAAAAAAATTCATGACAATCCAGCAGAAAAACAAAAAGCTTACCGAGCTAGAAAGAAGAGAGAAAATTATTCTGGTCTATTTGAAGTTGGAGCCCCAAGTGGAACAGAATTATTTTCTGTTAAGGATCGACTCATAGATCCAAGTGACACTAAAAATAAACAAAGAAGAATGAAGTCTAAAGGGGGTTTGAAATACAGTATCAACACAACATATCAGAGATTGTATCTAAAAAAATTTGACTCGAAATTTAAAAATGGGATAATTGAAACCATATTCAAAGGGATGTTAATTCCACCTGTGTTAATAGTAACACGTAAAATAAAGGAACATGAAAGTGTTACAGAAATTGTTGATGGTCAACAACGACTGAGAACTATAGTTGATTTCCTCAAAGACCGGTTCGAAATTGAGGCCCGACATGCTCCAGCGTTAAAAGAATATGATGGAAAAGTATTTGGCGACCTCCCCAACTGGCTACAAACTGAATTTGAACAATACATAATTGGTTTTTCAAGGATCGCTATCTCATCGGAGCTTACAGATCCAATTGACCAAGATATAATAATTCGTGAAATTTTTGAAAGAGTCAATCGATCTGCAGGTGATCTAAATCCAATTGAAAAATTTAATGCAAAATATGGTGCTTCAAATTTCTTCTTCGCTTTAAGAGACTTAGCGTTCCAAGAATTTTGGTTAAAATTTGTTGAATTATCAGATGCAAACGAAGAAAAACAAGAAGCAAATACATCACGAATGCAAAATTTGGACTACTTATTTAGATATTCAATTTTTCTTGAGATCGAAAATAAGACCAATTTAAGTTATGAAGAATTACTGACTGAATTTATAGAAGGTAAAAATGACGTCTACAATGAAATCCCCTTACCTGATATTACAAAAAAGCTATCAAATTTATTAAAACGTCATATAAACATCACAGAAAAAATTTTTGGTGATTGGAGATTGAAGTCTATAAAAGTGCCTGACGAAGACTTAAAGGTTGATACTAAAAAGGTTAAGATCACAGCCTCCGTAATCTGTCATCAATCATATATTGTAGCACATTTGCTAAAGGATTATAGCTTAAGATTCATTAACAACAATTCTACACTAATTTCAACAGCCTATTATGATATATATTATCAAATTAGAAATAAAACATACGCACAAACCCATTTTAAGAGAGGGGGGAAGCCAGCTGCATGGTTGGAACAATCAAAATCAATTTACTCAGAAATAAAATCAATTCTTGATTTAAAACAATCAGATCAGAAAGATATCTTATTTGATATGATACTAAAAGATGATTTAGTTGAGAAAAAAATGATGAAATGTTCCATTTGCTCAAATTTAATTTTGCACACAAATGATGCAATTTTGGATCAACAAGGTAGAAAACGGTTAATTCATAGATATTGTTATGTAAATTACTTAAGTGAAAATGATGAAAATTTTGTTACTTCAGTTAAACGCGTGTTAATTGACGATAACTCAATTGCTGATTTTTTTGAATAAACTGTCACAAAGTCCATTACAATCCACGTATGTATCGATAAGGTCCTGGCATCCATTTAATTTGAATATCGAAATAACCAAAAATCAAAGAAGGAACACCATTGCTTGTTGTATTATAACTCAAACTATTTTATTAGTATCGGAAAAGCGAGTTTAGTCTTCCACGGGAAATGCTAAGAGGGTAGTTAGGGCCTACCTTGAAATTGCAGTGTGCTCTTAAGCAATCTATGAGGTATTTCACGGGGGCAAACTGAAGTTAATTTGAAGAAGCAGGAAGCGTTGAAGCATGGTCCATACAAATGCTGCTGGTATGGGATAATCTTCCGTAGGGAAGGTAAGGTCTCATTTTGTTGGATAACGGAGCAGGTCTGGAAAGGAGCATTCCATCTGAGCTGTGGTGTGCTGTATGTCAACTGTGTGGAGCTGAATACTTCGGATCCGATACCGACGACCCACAAGAATATCCGCACCTAGAGTGGAAGACTAGTATGATCTCAGGGAAAGAAATCGTTCAAAAATTAAACTGGTATTCAGTACAATACCTTATCCTCTAGGATTACTTCTTCTACAAGATGCACAAATAAATAAAATTAAGTTTTGAATATTTTGGATATGATGCGAACGACCTTCAAGAATACCCGCACCTAGAGTGAGAGAGTACTTTTTATTCATTGAATACCCGACTATTGAAACTAAATGTTGATGAGATTTTGCGTTTGAGTACCAAAATAGATGGCTACTAGTATGACAAATATCATCCAAGCTATAAGCAAAAAAACCCTCAACTCCCCATCATTAGGCTGATTAAGTGAGATTATTCTTCCAAACGTCGACAGAAGGAATGCTACTGAGAAACCAAAAATCGCAAACATGAAAGTCATTTCTGAAGGCCAATTTGCAATTGTTGCAATTAATACAGTTGCGATCATTATAAATGCAGCATAATTTTCATAAATTGTAAATTGCAATTTCTCAATTGGATAACTAGGAAGAGTCAATGAACATAAATCACATTTTCTGTATAAAAACTGTAACATCAGAGCTAGTTAAAAATGAAACTCAAGAATTGTCTGTATTGCAAGTCCGAGAAGTTCTTCCATGGAGAAGGTAAGGCTCATTTTGAAGAAAAAACAATTGATGAACTATTACAATTGAAATAATCCATTGATGGTTCTGATTGGCGTCGAATTTTAGTGATCGACTGGAAATTATCCGATTAGTTTCGGACACCCCTCTATACCTAGATTCCTTTATTCTAGTTCATCCATACACTAATTACAGACAATGCAAATTTTCATCAATGAGAATCAGGTGCACTGTGAAAAATGCGAATACATCCTCGACATCCACTTTGATGGTCATATCACCCACATTTGGACTAAAACCATCGCTGGAGAGACTAAACACTATCCGATCCATTACCATCCCAGAATCTATATTGCACCCCCCCTCACAGAAACCATCTACCAATACAATCACGATTCTCTAGAGGAAATTGCCAAAAATGTGGCGATGCACCCTGATGTCATTGCCATCAGGGAAATAGACTGTTATCTCAGCTCCAAATCAGATAGTATTGTCAAAGCACTCGAAGTGGAGATCTATTCATTGAAGGTTATGCCTCATGTGATAAGGGATCTGAAACAAAAGAATTACTATCTCTACAATGTAGATATTAACAAGAGACAGCATTTCTTTCTTGATACCAATGCATATCCTCTGGGAGCCTGCCATATTCATACACGAGATACTACTGACAATGTGTACCTCAGATTTGAACCACTTGCACATCGAAATGAACTGTATAGAAATGATTATTCACCAATTCCAAGAAGTGTTGAACTCCGGATGGACAATCCTATTACTATGTATGATGATGTAAACAAAATAGATTATTATGTTCCTCCACTGAAAATACTGAGAGTTGATCCCATGATCGACAAAAAGGTTTCCTTTAACACCTACAAGGACCAATTAAGTGCAATTAAATTGCAGTACGGAATTTACGAAGACCATGAACTAACAATCAGGGAACGTCTGGAATTCAAAATGGGCAAGCATACCAAACCACTGGAAAGCAAAGCAAACTTGATTCCCTTTGTTGATGCAGAAAGCGATTCAAGTTTTTTAAAGAGTGCGGTCAGTACTGAGGGACAGCTTTTACTCAAGCTGGTAGAATATATCAAAGAACATGATATTGATATCATTCTTTTACCACTTGGGGATAAATTTACTATGAATTATCTTGCTCATAGAGCAAAGCACAACAAGATATCAGATCGTTTTGTGTTGGGAAGATTACCACAACCACAATATGCACGAAAGGATCAAAAAAGTCAGGTGTGGGTAACCTATGGTCAAATACTGAACAAAGCCGCGGTTATGTATCTTCCGGGAAGGATACACCTTGATTATGACAATTCCTTCATTCTCTATGAGGGAGAACTGGCAGGAGTGATCGATATGACCCGAATGTCCGCCACACCTATGGAACGAACCTCTCGTGCCTCTATCGGAACAACACTTACTGGTATCGAATTTGTTATTTCCCAAAATACAATCCCCAGGACACTGGTACCTGAAAACAAAGTGGGAGGGGAGCAGCTAAAGGACAGTGATTTACTGTTAATTGCAGATAACGGAGGTCTCACTTATCCTGCAATTGCAGGAGTATACGATCAAGTGTGGGCAATGGATTTCACCTCTCTTTATCCTATGATAATGATGAAGCATAACGTGGGATCTGAGACAGTTTTGTGTGAACATGAAAATTGTACTGACAAAAATATTGTGCCTGAATTGGGATATCATATCTGCAACATGCGAGAGTGTGTAGTCACCAAGACCATGAAATTAATATTGTCCAAGAGAGTGACCATGAAGTATATGAAAAAAACGTTGAAGGAGAAAAAACGTGTAGACCGCTACAAGGGTATGGATTCTGCCCTTAAATGGATTTTAGTTTGTTGTTTTGAGGGATCAACCAGGGTTTTGGTTCGGAAAAATGGGGAATATCTATCAGAGAGGCTTGATACCATTGTCAACGAATTCACAGACACTGACAAACTTGAAGCACTTGGGATGGATGAGCAGGGACAACCCGAGTTTAAACCAGTAAAGGGCGTCATTAAAATCCGACCAGAGACCCCTGTTTTTCGGGTTCAATTTCAAGGAGGAAAAACAGCAGTAGCTACAGCCGATCATTTGTGGCCAGTTAGGACCAGCAATGATTGGCAGAATGTAAGAACAGATCAGCTTACTAAGGATCATTGGATACCGCAACTGGAACAATTTCGCAATGTTTCAAACAAACTTTCTGACAAAGAAATTCAACGTCTTGAAAGATTAGAAGTACTTGCTGAAGCACCGATGCATTTTACCCGAGT
>MDVR01000168.1 GCA_001940725.1 Candidatus Heimdallarchaeota archaeon LC_2
CAATATAACTGATAATAAATTTTAAATACTTTAAGACCAGCATTAGTTATGGATAACCAAAACTATGATGGGAATTCCTATGCAATTAAAATGAGGAATTTAACCAAATATTATGGCGAGATTAAAGGAATAGAGAATGTCTCACTGGAGGTTAAAAAAGGACAGATTTTTGGTTTTTTGGGTCCAAATGGTGCGGGTAAAACAACCACGATTAGGATATTAATTGGTTTGATCAGACCAACTGATGGTGAAGCTGAAATTTTTGGTTCGCCAGTCGGATCTATCGAATCAAAACATAAAATTGGTTATTTACCATCAGATTTCGAATTATATAATTATTATACTATCAAGGAATATTTGGATTATATAGAAAAATTACGAGGCCATGCTGAATTAAAAGAAGATCTAATTGAGCTATTTGATGTTGATATTTACCGTAAAACGAGTGAATTAAGTCGAGGAAATAAGCAAAAGGTGGCCATTGTTCAAGCTCTAATGCATGATCCAGACATATTAATTGCAGATGAACCCACTACTGGATTGGATCCTGTGATGCAGGATATATTTAACAAATATCTGAAAAACTATATTAAAAGAGGGGGTACAGCATTTATTTCTTCTCATATTTTGAGGGATATCCAGGAAATCTGTGATTCAGTAACTATAATCAAATCCGGTCATATTTTTAGTTCAGGAACCGTAAGTGAATTATTAGAAAATTTACCTAAAAAAGCTATTCTTAGTCTTAACGCAATTGAAAATGCGGGTAAAGTATTGGCAACTCTTAATCTAAAATCAAGCGAGGTAATCCGGGATAAACTTGTAATTTACTATGATCAAACTCATAAAGAAATAATGAAGATAATTATTGATAATCCAAATGTCGTAGACTTTAGTTTTCCTGATCCAAGTCTAGAAGAGTATTTCCTACCAATTTTTCGTAGTTAGAATGGAGAGGTCACGATGTCGAATATTTATACAATTTTCAAAAATGAAACAATTTCAAATAGAGGTTCGTTTTTTGGTTGGTTAATAGGAATTGGAATAACCTTCATTTTCGTTATTTTTATGTATCCCGGAGAGGAAGGGATGGCCAGTTTATTAAATTTGCTTGAAGACGAAATTTTTCAAGCATTCTTAGGTGATATTGGAGGGAGTGATCCAGGTTATGCATTATGGATTGCTTTGATGTTCCCATTCATTTCAATGATTTTATTCATTTATAGTATTAATTCAGGTGTTAAAATTGTAACCCAGGAGTCAGATAAAGGAACAAGCGAGATCATTTTTACAGTTCCAATTAGTAGAAGATCATTTTATTTTGCTAAATGGTTAGCAATGTCGTTTTATATTGTATTAATTGTTTTAATAGTCATTATTGGCTTGAAAATCCCATTTAGTGGTTCTAGTTTAGAGACAGATAAATTATTACTTCTAATGCTTTATACTATAATTTTTAACTTATCAGGTGTTAGTTTAGGTATTTTACTTGGGATAATAACAGGGAGTGGAGAAAAAGGTTCACAAATTGCTCTCTTGTCAGTATTGGGATTATATACTCTGCAATCAATTGGGAGGATCCAAGAACAAATAGATGTGCTTAATAAAATTAATGTTTTCGAATTATATAATCCCCTGCCTATACTACTCCAGTCAAAAGGTGATACAATTTCTCTTTTAATACTTGTGGGGATTGCTGTAATAGGATTTATTATAGGATTAATTAGTTTTGAATATAAGGATTTAATTAAAAATCGGGGATTGACATTTGGTAATTATCGGTCTAAGTCTCAATCAATTTTGGATATTGATCAATCCATCCAGCACAAAGTAAACAATACATATAAGATCCACAGGAGCTCTCGTAGCAGTATTTTTACATTTTGGATACGTCCCCTTGAAAACAAATATCCAATCACAGCAGACTTTATTTATTCTGAGAAACGGGTTTTGCTAATCGTATTTTGGGCAATCGTAATGGTTTATCCATTACAATTAGCTATATACCCAGGTGATGAATTAACAATAGAAACTATAGCAGCTTTTGGCTCTGGTGGCATATTTGAATTATTTACATACGGTCATAATTTGAATGATGATCCTTACTTGTGGTATGTAATAACACAAGCAATAGGTGGACATTGGATATTTTTCCTTCCATTAGTTTTTCATTGGGTAAAGAAAATAACAGTTGGAGATGCTGAAAAAGGAACAGGTGAGATACTTGGTTCTCAACCTATTCCATTTAGGTCAATCATTTTTCAAAGAATTTTCGCAATTATGCTAGAAATCATTTTCATCGTATTCATCATGGTCATATTTCTTATTTTTTCGGAGGCGATTACTGGAAGTAGTGCAGGTCTTATGTGGGAAATAATAGCCATACTCGTTATTGTACCGTTTTATTCATTTTGGACTGCGTTACTAATATCAATTGCTTTATCCCTAAAATCATCTGGTGTCAAAGTTGCAAGAGCTATTTATTTCATCAGCTTTCTAAGTTTTGCAGTTGCGATTATGAATAAGAATTTTGATTATTGGTATGTTAAAGGGATTTTTGGACTCTATGATCCTGTAGTAATTATCCAAGAAAAATCATTATTTGCGAATAATGGAGGTATTTTTGTAATCCTTCTATTATCTTTATTAAGCCCAATAATCCTCGCGTTTAGCTCGAGATATTATAGCTGGTCCTTATTTGATAATGAACAAAAAGGTAGAAAAACTTTCAATGAACTCGAAGAAAGATAATCATTTTCCAGTTAACACTTTATTGACTGCTTGGGCAAATTCAGATAATCTAAATGGTTTGGATATAAATTCAGTCGCCCCTGCTTTCATGGCTCCAATAACAATGCTCTGACTAGAAATTGAGGTTACCATAATAATTTTTACTTCCGGGTTAATTTGTCTAAGTTTTCTCAATGCCTGTAATCCATCAGTTTTAGGCATTACCACATCGAGTAAGATAACATCAATTGTTTGCCAATTTTTTTCATAGAATTCTATTGCTTCAATCCCATTTGAGGCTTTATGCAAGACGTTATGCCCCATTTTTTGAAGAATTTTTTCAGTTAATGTTTGCATGAATTTAGTGTCATCAACTAGTAAAAAATTAGCACCCATAATGCATCAGCTGTAGTTTAAATATATTAACCCATTTTCTTATTGATCTTTTCAATTATTTCTGTTTTATTAGATCTAGCTGAAACATCATCAATTTCCATCTCAATTGCAATTTTAAGAAGTTCAGCCTTAGTTAGTGCATCTAGATCCAAAGGAGATTTTCCAACATCACTACTAACATCAACCTTTTTGAATAGGCTTTCTACAGCACCATCCGTGTGGCTAAGATCATCATTACTAAAGTCTGTTAAAGATTCGCTTGTAATAACTAATTCTTCATCTTCACCCAATATTTTCTTTGTATCCAAGTGCATTTGGGCTAATTTTTCAGCTTCTTTTATATCGTACTCAGATAGGATTTTATTTATTGAAAGTAAAATGGTCAATCCCAACTCTGTTTTTGCAACTCCTGAAAGGAATGTAGACTGAACTTTACTGGAAATTAAATCCAGAGTTGCCTTAATATTTTCATCAGAAATTCCAACTACAGACTCAACATAGTCAACTAATACTCCTACGGTGGTATCTCCAGATTTTATTATTAAGGTATATAATCTCTCAATATCATCTTCATCATCTGAAGAACTTGCTGTACCTGAAACTAATAATCGTTGTTTAAGATCAATAACAGTTAATATTGTTCCACGATAATTTATTACACCCGCAACATGTTGACCTGCTTGAGGAATGGCCGTGATTGAAGATGGTATGAATACCTCTTGTACTTGTTGCACATCTATTGCGTAGAATTCATTACCAAGTTTGAATGCAACAAATTTTTTGTCTTGTTGTGTGGTTACAGCCATGCTTAATCTAATCTCAATTACCGTGTATTTTAACTTTCATCACATCTTATTCAAATATTATCACAAACACCAATGAAAATTACATTTTTTAGCACAAATTTTGGTAATAGGTTTATAGTGATTTTATTGAGTAATAAAATTAATCAAATTCTGAAATACCCCTTCATTATCCTAAATTAATATTTGACGGGTAATTATTTATTAATCTTCCAATGTTTTACGAGTAAATCCACGATTGTATATGCCGAGTAGGTAAATATAATAAACAAACTTTAATTGAAACAATAAGAGGTTAATATCTTTGGCCAATGTTTTAATTGTAGATGACGCTCGTTTCATGAGACTTGTCCTTCGTAGAATATTAACCCAAGCTGGACATACAATTTTAGGTGAAGCTAAAGATGGTGAAGAAGCAGTGAGAATGTATGCTGATCTTCGACCTGATTGCATGACTTTGGATATCGTAATGCCTAAAATGAATGGAATTGAAGCGGTAAAAGAAATTATGAGTTTTGATCCCACGGCTAAAATAATTATGGTAACTGCTTTGGGTCAGGAAGCCTTCGTGTTGGATGCTATTAAGAGTGGAGCTAGAGAATTTATTATCAAACCTTTTAGAAATGAAGAAATTGTTAAAGCAGTTATGAAAACAGTTAGTACTTAATCTGAGGATAGTTTTACTAGGTTTGAAAATCAACTATAACAAAAAAATGATTCAGAGATAAATAAGAATAGCTTGGATTTAATATCCTCAGTATGATAATCTACACTATTTTGTATTCAGGATTTGTATGGTTACCTTGAGTACAAATTTCTAAATCCAATCACTACTTTATATTTTGGAAATCTTAAAGAATAATTTTCTAACAACTATCACAGAAATTAAGGAAACAAATACCATTGATGAAGAAATTGGTAATCGATCTCTGATACTTTCGTCACTTTCTGTTGGGGTATCTGAAGAGATTTCAGGAGGTGCAATATTCAACAGTACGAAATTGTAGGTAACTGTACTGGTCCAAGATAATAAAATTCCAGTTTGATAATCGTACACCTTTTCACTCTGAGCAGTGAAATATGATACTTCATCACCTTTTACATCATATTTTGCAGGTTCTTGATCTTCCAACACGTCAAAATTATTGTATTGTCCATCTTCAATGGGTAGTATTATTTTGCTCCAGAACTCTTCCTCCCAGAAATTAAAGTAGGTAGCATTTGAATTAACATCGAGTTCCACATCATTTATAAAAATCTCGATAGGAATCTTGTATACGCCATCATAATAGACATCAACATAATCCTCACTTAATACACTTGTTCCAATTTCAAATCGAATGGAATCTCCAGTTGAGTTAAAACCCCAAAAGATCTTAAGCCAACCAGTCTGATCATCAACACTTGTCAGTTCAAATTCAAAAATGGTTAGATCGGTTGCATATTCTCCATCATGTTGGGAAACAATTTGTGCAGTTGTATTATTTATCATCACCAGTAGCATGAGTATGCTGAATATATTAATAAAAAGCTTTAATTTCATAGTTTCACCTTATAATATCATTGGGGATTTTCCATGTTATAAATATTAGCCAAAACTCGCACTCGATAGATAAGGTTTGTTTCTTTTAAAGATTTCAAATCATACTATTATTTTCTCTTAGATCCTCAATTGCTTAATTATTTATGATAAAGACAATTTATTAAATTACCAATTTTTTGTTGACTAGACTAATGAATCAACAATTCGCCCATCCATCAGAAAGATTTCTCTTGTTGCAAATTTAGCTACTTTCTCATCATGAGTTACTAAAATAATTGTCATACCAGTTTCCTCATGATATTTCTTGAGTAATTTCATGACGGCTAATCCAGTTTCTTCATCTAAATCACCTGTTGGTTCATCTGCAAACAATATCTTAGGTTTATTAACTAACGCTCTGGCAATTCCTAATCTTTGCATTTGCCCACCACTTAATAAAGCAGGCTTATGAGTTGCATATTCCCCGATGCCTACATCATCTAATAATTCCTGTATTCCTTCTACAAGCTCACCAGATAATCCACCCAAATCAAGAGGTAATTTTGTATTCTCAAATGCTGTCAAATGTGGAATTAAGGCATAACTCTGGAATATAAAGGAATAATTTTCTCTTCGCAATTTAGATCGCTTTTTATCTTTCATATTAATGATATCCTCACCAGCAAAGAAAACTCCACCACGTTGGGGAATATCCAACCCAGCTAACATATTCAGTAATGTAGTTTTACCAGCTCCACTTGGTCCTCTAATAACAATGAATTCGCCTTTCTCAATAAGTACATCTACACCTCGCAAAGCGTAGATATATGAATTTCCTCTTTTGAAAGTTTTGAACAGAGTTTGAGCTTCAATAATAGCATCCTCAGATTTAGGCCAATATGTTTCACCTTCTAACTCCTCATATGCAATTCCCTCATCTAATGTTGTAAATGAAGGGAGCTGTTGAAATCGATGAACCCAAGCAAGTAAACCTCCTGATATTACATCCATCTCAATCATAGTTTCAAGTAATTGATTAGTTGCTTCATCATTTAATTTTTTATCACCTGTAAGGAGATTTCGGAGATCTGGTTTATGATCAACTATGATTTTCATTACCGTATCAATGTGAGAAAGGATTTCGTCTCCTAGTCCTGGATGCCTGATTGTGGCCCATTCCTTCATATCATCAGATGGTAACTCTTTCAAATAATTAAATGCTGTTGTAGCCACATCGTAAACTTTACCTACTTCACGTTTGAAAAGTTTAAGAACCTCTTGTATTCCAGATATGACTCCAATGAATGTTTGCAATGGAATAATCAATGATCTTTTGACACTTTCATTTTTTCCAAATTTAGTTGTAAGAGTTTCTAGACGTTTGAACCCTTCAACAGCTTCTATAATCAATTCATTACTGAAAGGTAGAAATCTCCTAGCAAAATTGGCAATTAATACTTCATCTACAATATCGACTAATGCTTCACTATCCTCAGGATAATCTGAAAATGTAGCAACCATTTCTGGTAAGATAATTTTATCTGCTTCAAAACCAGGAAAATCCCAAATTATAACACCTCCTTCAGCACCTACTCTCTCAATTTCTGACTCTATTTTTTCGAATTTTTGGGTCTTAGCTTCTGTATATTTCAAGAAGAGATCTTCTCTCCCTTCTGATTTGAGGCCTTTTTCATAAATTCCAGCAATTGTTCCTTGCCTTTTCACATATTCATAATGAGCATCATGAATAGAATCTGCATACTCTTTGAGTAGTTTATTTACTTCTTGTTCAACCTTAATTCGATCTAACCTAGATGGAAGTTTATCTAATTCAACTTCAGTAACAATGAAAGTATTGAGTTGATTCTTCCTAGGATTTTTACCTTTTAATTTTTTCTTGTAAATTTTTGATATCTTTTTCCAAGTCTTCTCAAGCTGATCTGCATTATTCCAATCAACTAGAGTTGCAATCATGAAAGTTCCTTTTTCACTCATTAATTAACAACCTGCTTATCACTAAATACCGTACCATTCTCGATTCGAATTATCCTGTCACATTGATTTGCAATTCTGCTAGAATGTGTTACAATTATTACTGCCATTCCTTGATTCTCTTCTTGCATTCTTCTAAATAATGCCATTATATCATCTGATGTAGCAATATCTAGATCTCCTGTCGGTTCATCAGCTAGAATTATTCTTGGACTGGTTACAAGTGTTCGAGCAATAGCTACTTTTTGCTGTTCACCACCGCTCAAATTACCAGGTACATCATTGAACCTATCTCCTAGACCTACTTCTTGTAAAAGCATCTCAGCA
>MDVR01000169.1 GCA_001940725.1 Candidatus Heimdallarchaeota archaeon LC_2
GCGGAATTTATGATCCTCATTTAGCACAAGTTTCTGCACACACTGTAGTAAGAATGGTACAATTAATGTCAGGTCTTGAAAAACAAGATCCAGATTATGATCTTAAAATGGGCATATGCCTTCTCATTCTTCCTGACAGTATCCAATTTATTAAGATCACAACAAGAAGGGTTGCGGCGACCAATACAATTGCACCAGATTCTATAGCCATCTAATTGAAACTGAGTTGTAGTAATTATTAAAGTAAGCCTCGGCAATTCGATCATAGTCCAATTTTTTTGATGAAAGCAACGAATTTTATATTTAGCATATTTCTTTGTAAATGATTAACACAAGCTTTGATAAATATTTGTAAATAAATTGCTTTAATAATTATTTCGTCAAACAAAAATTACTTAAAACTAAAAAAATCGCTTCTTTTAATATGAAATCTGTAATGAAAAAGATATTCGGAATTGAGAAGGCATATGCCCATTGTGACGTGCCTTGCGGAATTTATGATCCTCATTTAGCACAAGTTTCTGCACACACTGTAGTAAGAATGGTACAATTAATGTCAGGTCTTGAAAAACAAGATCCAGATTATGATCTTAAAATGGGCATATGCCTTCTCATTCTTCCTGACAGTATCCAATTTATTAAGATCACAACAAGAAGGGTTGCGGCGACCAATACAATTGCACCAGATTCTATAGCCATCTAATTGAAACTGAGTTGTAGTAATTATTAAAGTAAGCCTCGGCAATTCGATCATAGTCCAATTTTTTTGATGAAAGCAACGAATTTTATATTTAGCATATTTCTTTGTAAATGATTAACACAAGCTTTGATAAATATTTGTAAATAAATTGCTTTAATAATTATTTCGTCAAACAAAAATTACTTAAAACTAAAAAAATCGCTTCTTTTAATATGAAATCTGTAATGAAAAAGATATTCGGAATTGAGAAGGCATATGCCCATTGTGACGTGCCTTGCGGAATTTATGATCCTCATTTAGCACAAGTTTCTGCACACACTGTAGTAAGAATGGTACAATTAATGTCAGGTCTTGAAAAACAAGATCCAGATTATGATCTTAAAATGGGCAGATATATTTCAGTAAAAGAAGAGCACGGTGAACTATTGAAACATGAAGTTCGTATAATTTGGGGAGATTTCTTAAAACCAGATCATGCTGCTGCAAATCCTGAATTGAATGATCTAGTATGGAATATAATGAGAGAAGGATCCGCAGGTAGACAGACCGCCGATATGGCAAAAGCTCAAACCCTGTTAGAATCAACTTTGAAATTCTCCGAACTATTTTGGAAAATTAAGGGAGTTGGAACAAAACGAGTAGATGCTCCATATCCAAGTGGTGGACAAATGGTCCTTCCAGCTTAATTTTAAAAAGTGAATTTGAAACTAAATTAAAAAAATCAATATTTTTGGCATTTGTTATATGGAATTCATAGACCTGGATGAAATGTAAAAATTAATTCAGGAAAACCCATGAAACTAATCAGGAACAGAATTATGACCAGATTTTTCAGAGGTCTCGATATATTTACCCGATGTCATTAAATAATTGAAAGCATTATTCGCTAATACAAGATTTCGATCTGTTTCAAATTTGGAATCATTGTTTAAATCCCTAAGTCTCATTTTATATTCCAATCCATTTTCTGGCGCTCGGACAGTTGAAATCCCCTTCACTTTCCATCTTCCTACTAACATGGATCCATCTAGAAATAATGTGGAGAATTGCTCATAAGGTAAAATTATTAATTCTTCACCCCTCATGAAAATCAATCTGATTGCATTATTGATTAGAACCCAAGACCCTGCAATAACAGGCAATACTTGAGGATTTTCAATTACCCATCCAATACCAAAGCTTAAAAAATCTAACCCTGGAATTAATGAAGTTATATTTGACCAAAATTCCCTTATAGAACTAAAATCAAAGAATGAGAATGAAAACGCAAATCCAACAACTACTGGGGCTGCAACAGGTCTTATTACTTTGAATAATTGAATTGGCACTTTCAAAATCTGAATGATTGTTTGAAAAAATAATAGCAATTTATTTGATGGCCTAACAAAAACAAATAATGGAATTAATGCTCCAAATCCGAAAAAGGCAAATTTCCGTCTGATATATACCATTTTTTTATTTGTCATAATAAATCGCCCCCTTCTTGTAAGATTGGATCGTACCTTCCAATTTGATCTTGTAATGTGCATTGATCCAGCATGGATAATCTCTTCGTCTTCATCCCAGTGATTACGGTTTTTCAACCTTTGTTTCCATTTTTCTATTGATTTTTCTGATTTATTCAATTGCTTAACAATTATTTCGTGCTCGATAATCTCTTGTTCGTTACTAAAAATCGATTGAAGCGTGTATTGAGCAAATCTTTTGTTTTTCAATTCTCGTTGGAATTTATTTGGATAATAATTCTTTGGGTTAAATTTGCTTAATATTGATCCTTTAGCACTTTCAGGTTTATCTGGTGTAATGATAGTATTTTCATTCATATCAAATATGAATAACCAACGAATATTGTATTCCTTATCATATTCTTTCGATTGTAAATTTTCCCAGATTTCCAATTGCTTATTTTGCCATATTTTTGCACTTACTTCATTTTCGTGGATTACTAATACATCAAAAGTTTTATCATTTTTGGATCGCCAGAACTTTGTAAGGATTTCTTCAATTTCTTCCTCAGAACTAATTTTATCATATATTGACTTAGCATAGAATTTATTGTTTAATCGGGTATAATCTAAAAATCCATTTTCTTTGATTGTCCGATATTTCGATCTATCCCATAACTCTTCGTTGGGTAAATCAAGGTGATTATCATTCAACTTCTTGAAAATCGCCATCTCTAATATCCAATATAATTCTAACTTATTAATGAAAGTTGATATTGCGAAATTTTAACGTTATTAAGAGCCAGTTGTTTTGACAAAAATCTAAATCTTGAAACAATTCTGTCTTTCAATAAAGATGAGATATTATATATTCATTGAAAAAAATAAGCACGTGAACAATGAAGTTTAGGGTTTGGAAATCTTACAAAATCATAGAAGTTGAAGGTTCATCAATGTTTCCAAGTCTGAAAACAGGTTGGTACTTATTATTTAAAACAAAAAACATTGAAAAGATAAAACGGAAAGAGATAATCCTACATTTTCAAGAAGGGAAATGGTTGATCAAAAGAATCATTGGATTATCAAATGAATTTATTCAAATTCAAAATAATTCCTTATTAGTGAATAACACAGAACTACAAGAAGATTATTTGCTAGGTCCAAGAAATTCTGAAACCATTTCACAGTGGCAATTAGGATCAAATGAATATGTGATTTTGGGTGATAATTCTAATGATAGTCTTGATAGTAGAAAATTTGGATCTGTGAATTTACCTCAGAATTTATTTGCTTTAAAGAGAAGAATTTGGCCACTCTTTGATAAATAATCGAAAATGGCATTATCTTGACTTTATTGGCAAAATTGCAAACCTAAATTAAATTTTGCAAAGGACTTTTCCATTTACTTTTTATTTTACCTTTAAAAAAAGATATTGTGATTACTTACTATAATAATTTTGATAAATTTAAACATATATTATATGCATCTCTGCTTGATATAGATGAAGACAACAAAACAACTACTGTACTCCCGCAGTTCTTCGAGCAATGTCAATTTACATTCAATATCGAAATCAATCAGATTTTGGGTTCAAGAGCCGAAAGCGTGATCAACTTACAGCAAGTTGGAGTTGCAAATGCAGCAACCAACTGAAGTTGCTGAGCTGATTTTACCTTCTCTTTTGGACCGAAGATGGCGCGATATCAAAACCGGCATTTTCAATTTAGTAAAATATCATTCAAAAGTTGATTTGGTATTGGAACTAATAAAACTCCGAGAAAGATACACTTCAGCTCCGACACTTAGTGAAATTACAAATTTCACAGGGTTCGACGTTGCGATCCACACAGTTAATAATTGGACTTGGAATCGAATTGATGAGAACAGATCCATAGAATTTGATGCCAATGAAATAGGAAAATATGGTGCTGAGTTAATGGTTGTTCATACTCTCAGAGAGTCTTTGAGGAATAATTTATTAGATTGGGATGGCAACAAATTAACCGAAACTGAAAGAGGGATATTGCATTTTTCAGCATTAAACTCTTTTAATGTAGATATTACTGGCTCTAGAATTGATATAGCAAAAAAAAGATTTTCTCAAGGTAGACTTAACAAACAGCAGAGAAAAATGGATCCCATCAATAAAATTCCATCTGTAAAGAGATTATATTGGGATAATTCTATTTTGATGTTGTTAAGATCACCATTACCATTTTACAAGGCGATGCAAAATTTTACAGATAAAGAACGTGAATATCTCCTCAAGCTCCATTCTCAGTTAATCACAAAAACTGAAAATCAATCTATGGGAGTAATTCGAGTTCGATTAAAAAAAGGCTCAAAGGCTGCAAACATTTTGCATAAATTAACTACACCTCAACGATCTAATGATCGTAGACCTCAATTTGTTGGATGTGTTGAAGTTTCTTTAAAAAATAAGGAAAAAGTTGATTTCAAAATAGGAATTGGGGCATTGACAATGTTCGTAATGTTTCTTTTGGGATTTGATAGAGATCATTTGGACGAAAAAGCTAAGCGAGCGGAAACTGCAGTAAAGGATATTATTGAACATTTTGGTTATTATAAAGTAATAGAATCAAATGTTGATGTGATTCAAGAAGCAGGTGAAGTAATTACAGAAATTGACATTATTGCTCAATCAAAACTAGATAATACTTGGATAACATTTGAAGTTAAAGACTTCAGTTTTTGGAGAGGTTGGATTTGGGGTCAGGGTGCTGATCAAAGAAAAGAATATTATGTTAAGGCTATTGAGAAATTAGAAGTCAAAGAAGAATTTATCTGCAAGAAATATTCCTGCCAAGAGGTCACTTCAATCATTGTCACAAGCATTCCAGAGCCATTTTCCATGCTTGAAAAAACTCAATTTGTCTATCTTTCTGATTTGAATGAGACTCTCGCAAGACTATCTGGAACCAAATATACTCCACGAAAACGACATCAGTCAAGTAATTTTCTTATTAGATATTTTGAACGCTTGCATACTGATTATTCTCAATCAGACAATCTACAAAAACCATTAAATGATATTTCCATTGAGATTAATGAATTAAGAGAAAAGATGCAAGATAAAAAAGATGAATATGATGGTGTTCGCCAAACCTATCAAATGTTAATTTCAGAACATGATACGTTGAAATTAGAAGAAAAATTAATTAGCAAAAGAATAATCAAAGATACGGGAGAAAAGCATTATCATCTCGAAAGCGAGCTTAACGAAACTAGAACTAAAATTTCAAGATCAAATAAGAATATAAATATTCGTGCAGAAATTCTTCGAGACCTGAAATTAAATTATCAACAATCCTTTCAAGCTCTAAAGAAAATAGAAAAAGAAAAGGAAAAAATCGGTAAATCGAGAGAGAGATTACTTAATTCTAGACTGTTCTGAAGTTGATATTATGAAAGACAGAAAAACACAGGTAGAAAATATCATTCGATTATTACATGCAGAATACCCAAATTCGAAATGCAGTTTGGATTTTTCTAACCCATTTGAATTACTAGTTGGAACAATTTTATCTGCTCAATCAACAGATAAAAGAGTAAATATCGTATTACCCAGTTTGTTAGCAGCTTTTCCTGATGCAAATGCAATGGCAAATGGCACAATTGAGGATATTAAGGAACATATTAAGTCTGTTGGATTGTATAATAATAAAACAAAACAGCTTAAAAATATGTCACAAATGATTGTTGATGATTTTAGTGAAGTTGTTCCAGATAAAATGAAACATTTAGTCAAACTTCCTGGTGTGGGAAGAAAAACAGCAAATGTTGTTCTTGGAAATGCATTTGGGGTTCCTGACTCAGGAATAACTGTCGATACCCATGTAATCCGAATGACCCAGAGGATGGGGTTAACTACCAATAATAATGCAGTAAAAATAGAAAAAGATCTGATGAAAATAGTACCTCAAGTGGAATGGGTTGATTTTACTCATCTGTTCATTGATCATGGTCGTAAAATTTGTGTGAAGAAACCGAAGTGTGAAGAATGTATTTTGATCTCGAATTGTGATCAATTATATTGAATAAATATATAAAAAATTCTGTTTTGTATTAAACGTGATTTTAAATACATCATTCTCATGTTTCATTGCTATTTTTTTCTATCTCTGTCAATATCATTGAAAAAGATTGAAATATGTGTTAGCTAATATTCTCAACAGAACGTATGATGCACAAGAAATCATCTTTTCTGATTTCACTATTTCTCATTCTATTTTTATCGGTGAATTTTCAGAATATTACAGCTACAATTGATCTTAATCAGACATTCTCTGAAGAACGTGCTCTCGGAAAAATTATATCAGATGTTCAAGGGGATGTAACTAATAGTGGATTCCCAGAATTAGATTTACTGGGAGCATGGATGGGCGATGATGATCAACATTTATTTTTCATAGTAAAATACGATTTTGTTGGGAATGATTTTTCGTTTGTTAACGTAACAATTCGAACAGAAACAAATGAATTATTTTTAATTATGGTATTTGCGACTCCTACATTTGGGGGGCTCATGATGACTCATGCTACATCTTTGGTTGATGATGGAAAAAATACCGGCGAAGATTGTTTTTTTGTCGACTATACCTATCAAGATCGAGTACAGTGGAACATCGAAACAGGTGAAATTTCATTTTATATCGATTGGATCCACTTGGGAAGACCACATCAAGAAATTGATGTAGTATTTTGGAGCGGATTGTCATCCTATGCAGAATACGATAAAATGCCTGATCAAGAATTTGCAACCTTCAAGACTGTAATTAGGGATAGAAATGTTTTATTCAACTTTGATCCTAATGAAGTAATTAGTGAATTCATCTCTGACTCACTATATTGTGAAGAAACCTATGGAGGTGATAATATTATAATAGAAACAGTAACCATCACAAAAGAAGTTACAATTACACACATTCTTACAGATACAATAACAATTTCAAACACTGATCAAATTTCAATTTCTGATCCAGATAGTATTAATAATGAAACAACTATTAATCCTGTTCTGCCATTGAATACCACTTTTGCTATTGCTCCATTGGTTTTATGGGGTGTAATGACGGTATATAAAAGAAAATCCTATTATTCAACAAAATGAGAATTTCACATGAACAATCAAATATTATATTTTTTGGAGAATAATTTTGATTGATGAAAACCAAATATTACTCAAGAAGATAATATTTTACAACAGATTGAACGAGGGCTTCGATAATACAATGTTAAACGAATTAAAGGCTGGATTTGTTAGTATTATCTCATTACTCTTTGCAATAATCATAAGTTCAATTTTACGAATAGACTACAACCATTTTCGAGATTCTTTTTCTGATCTGGGAAAATTACACTCACCATATTATATTTTTTTTAATATCTTTGCCTTCATCATTCCAGGATCATTAATATTTTATTCATTGAGAAATATTGATCTTTACTTAGATATTGATGATGTTTCATCCCTAAGGATCGCATCAATAGGGTGGATAATTACAGGGTTATTCCCTTTATCGAATTCCATACCATTGCTTTACTGGATGCACATATTTGGAGCTGTTGTGTCATTTATTTTTGCTCCTTTAGGGATAATAAAGATATCATCTCAACTCTCTGGAAAAGTGGAATGGACTTATTTTTCATTTTCCTCAACCCTAATTGCATTTATCGCTTGGGCTTCAATTTTACTCTTTAGTATTTATTTACATGCTGCAATAGCTCAATTAATTACAATAGGGATATTCTTTGTTTGGTATTTTGTTTTCATGTTAAAATTGAATAGTCAGATTGGAATAATACAAGTATGTGATTCTCCAAATTGAACTCGAAAAATATCAATTTTATGGCCATTCGATAAATGATTCAACTCAGATTCGAAAAACCAAACTTATTTAATTTGACACTACATAATAATAATAAAATGAGAAAATTCAGATCTAAATTCTTAACTTTAATCTTATTTGGTTTCTTGATAAATTCCATACCCAATTTTACTATAGCGCAAAGTTCGCTGATAAAGAATTCATGGCAGGAAAATTTCTTTTTCACCAATCAACAATTCCAATGGCAATATCAGGATGTAAGTTTTAATGGGGCTATCGAAATCGTCTGTCCTTGCGAAAATGATACCACAATCATTATAATAAAAAAGGATTTAGCAGAATTAAATTTGGTAACAGAAGATATAAACGAAATCAATGAATTTTTTGATCATTTTATTTCAACTCAAAAATTTATATATGCTATTGAAAATTCTACCTTGATACTGGATTTAGAGGGTATACCCTTTATTTATCCAGTAATAAGGGAGTATGCAAATGGAACTCAAATTAATTGGCTTGAGCAATTAGCAATTAACAATCCAACAACAAATTACACTGATTTTTTATATGTTACTCGTAAAATCGAAAATGGAGTTTACATACAGAGAAAAGTATTTTCATTTAATCCATGGTTTAGATTTGAAACAAAAATTGATATTCACTCAGGAGTATTGCAATCTTTATGGTTTGAAGAGGGATTTTTCTCACTCACAGATTCAAGTTTTTCACATATATACAATTTGACTTTAATTTCAGATATTCCTGAACCGTCAATTCAAGTGTCTTCCGATCTCCAAGATCAATTAAGCAGTTCAAAGAATAACGATGCTAATTTTAACACCATCTCAACTTACATTGCATTATTTGCCTTTATCCCTATTATCTACTATAGATTCTTGAAAAGGTATAAATTGAATGATTAATCTAGTGTGATCTAAACATTATTTTTGCTTTAGTTAAATAACGGTTTTTCAAGTTCCACAAACCCTGTCAGGTGTCACCACCACTCTTTACGAAGCTAATAATGTTCTCGATTTATGTGATAAATCCGTGTTTCTGTCATCTTCTTCCTCACGCAAAAGCCCTAAAAATGAGAACCGCAAAGATGGATTTCCATGATTTTTTACCACCGCTTGATCACTGAAAACGGCGTTTCTGTTGGACGGATCAGAACTTCCTCTGGTACACTTAGGTACATTCATAGTTTTCAGTCTACAAAACCTAGTTCTCTAATGATCAATTCTCACTTAATTACTTAAAGGACTGAATTTTATTCTTTGCAAAATAATATGACCGTTAGACCATTCTTTTGGTTTTTGAAAAAATTATCTAGTATATGGAAGTATAATATCGATAAGATTAACCTGTGAGACGATCATTCGTCTGCAACAATACTTGAAAAACCCTAATTCATCGAGTACTTCTTTTGGGGTTTTTGTTTCCTCTCCACGTTTAAAACTATCATAAGCCTCTTTGTAAGTTTCATATTTATCAGCAATTACTGTACCACATGAAAAACATCTTACTGGTGTTAACACAAATGATGTTTGAATTAGATATAAATAACTATTATTATAAGTTCGGTAAAATAAATTTGATTTCAGATTACTGGAAGATCAAAAATCATTTGAAAATAAAAGTGAACTTTCCCGCCGTATTCATTAAAAACACGGTTATTAAGACCCGATTTTCGATTTTTGTAATTTGATATCCTTGAGGATTAATCTTTCACGTCTTGCATGACCCAACTCTCCTCCCCAAACTCCTACATCAAAAATATAACTGTAAATTTCTGCGATCATCAAAATCAAAGCAATGATGAGAAAAGCATAAATGTCATAGTAAAACCATTCATATATTCCTATAATGGTTGCTGTTAATAAGGTTCCAATTCCTGGTATTATAAAAAACCAATGTCTGTTTTTTTGAGAAACAGAGAGATAACTCTTATAATCTGTTTTTAGTGTGATGAAGAAATAAATGTCTCTAATTGCACCATCTAGTTTTATATTGGTTATTTTACTGGAGATCCATCTACCATGTGGATACAAAACAGCAACAACACCGAATACTGAAATTATTATCAATCCTCTCAAAAAGCCTGGAAAATAGTTATGGAGGATTATTAGTTCAATCGCAGATAAAATAGAGATAATAGAGTAGGTAGTAATTTTATTGATAAAAATTATATTCAAAATATGAAAATACACAACAAATACAATTGCATAACTGATATAAGTAATGATACCTGCAGTTAATAGATTTTCATTGTCATTCATATAAATTAAATTTCCGATTATTAGTAATAAAGCGGATAATGCAAGTGGCACCATAATATATCTCAAAGGCACAGGCTTTCCAAATCTATCTTCATGTAAAATTTCTCGAATAGCAGGAGCTTTTTCTATATATTCCTTATTTGGGGTGTCCATTCGTTTAATTTTTCCTACAACTCTCCAAAATTCTTTTTTTTCCTGCTCTGTAAAATTTTCTGGACCATTTTCATGTAATTTTTGTTCTAATTTAACCAAATTTTCTAATATTTCATCTTTTATTACTGACATTATTTTTCTTGTAATCATACTCATTTAACAAATAAATACCTTTTCACGATTATTATTCCTCTTATGGAAAAATTTTACGAAGAGTATAATATTTAGCCACTTTACTTTTTTAGTAATTTAGTGAAGAAAATCATCCCATTTACTTTCTTGTTGGAACTTTAATGGGGCTTATTGTAGTTTATCTCATTTTCCAAAATCACAATCATTATGATCGTTGCATTATTTTGTGATCGAAATTGGACACTGATCAAGCATTGAATATCATAGAATCCCTTAGTTATATTTTAAATTCCAAAACAAATAATTAAAATTTACAAATTTTTTAAGAGAGTACGTATAATCTTCAGCAACTGATTTCTCTCTTCGGTAATATTATCTTCATTTAATCTATGTGCAGCAATTGGTAATTCCCATCCTTTCAATTCATCTTTATTAACATCAACAAGATCAAAATAACGATTTGTATAACCTTTGTAAAAACGTGATCGGAAAAACCCAGTTAACATCCTATCAATGAACCCGGACGGTGGAGTTCCGATTTTAAGCATAAGGCAACTTCGAGCGAAATCCCCTATTGAATTACCTTGTGATACAGTCATCCAGTCAATGATATACGGACCATTATCAGTGATGAGTACATTATCAGGATGAAAATCATTGTGACATAATTGATTTTTATGCTTTAATTCCTTCAATTTGTGTATTATTATCGATTTGTCTTCTTCAGTAATATAAGCTCGTCTACCAATTCCATGCTCCAACTTATCAATTTGTTTTGGAAGATCTTGTACTGTTTTTTGATGAAATGAATACTGTAATTCAGCAAGTTGCTGACCATATTTACCAATTTGAAATGGTTTAGTTTTCATCATCTGAATCATTGATTTTCCTTCTAATTTTTCATAGATTATTCCATTTCGGCTATCAATTTCCACAATTTCTCGAACTTCTGGCACTTGTAAGCCCAAATTAGATACAATTTTGGAGATTTTAAATTCATATTCAACATTTTCTCGAGCCCAAGTATTGTAAAACAATTTAACAATATTTTTTTCATCATACTTGTAAACTTCAGCAGTTCTTCCAAGTGCAATTGGTTTACCGAGATTCAATTATTCTTTAGATGAACACTCCTAATATTAATCGCTCGATGGTTAAAGTAGTACTTATCCTTTGGAGGATGAATTAATCTAATTTAATTCATATAAAATTTATTCTGCTTGAAGGACTACATCTAAATTGTTTAAATTAAGAAATATTTTCAAAGCATATAAAGGAAAGAAATTTCTATGAGTACTGATTTAGCCCTTTTTTCAGAAGAAATTGATGATTCCCAGTTGTTAATACCTCTCGATGAGTATTTAACTTCTGGAGTCCACATTGGCACAACTATTGCTACAAAACACATGCAACCGTTCATTTTCAGGGTTCGTAAAGACGGACTGTATGTTTTAGACATAAAAAAGACCGATGATAGAATAAGACAAGCAGGTAAGATTCTTGCCTCCTACGAACCGGAAGATGTTTTGGTCTGCAGTTCTAGACAATATGGAACAGTTCCTTCCACAAAACTAGCTCGACTTTGTAATTTCAAAACTATTCCAGGTCGTTTTGTACCTGGTACTTTAACCAATCCAAATTCCAAACATTATATGGAACCAAAATTGCTTTTCATTAATGATCCAAGAGCTGATAAACAAGCACTTCAAGAAGCAATAAGAATGAATATTCCTGTTGTAAGTTTATGTGATAGTGATAATTTAACCTCATTCGTCGATTTAGTGGTGCCTGTTAACAATAAGGGTCGAAGGGCTCTAGCTCGTGTTTATCTATTAATTGCAACCCAAGTTCTCAGAGAAAGGGGCGAACTTGGAGAAGACGAAGAACTTGGTTTAAACATTGATGATTTCTCATTTAAAGTAGTAAGATCATAAATTCCAAACTTCGAATATAGTAAAAAGGCGAAAATTCATCAAACATCAAATTCATGATATTAAGTTGAAGCTATGAAACTCATCTGATTTTATGAATCTGGATACAAATTGTCATCTTTATAATTTGGGATAAATTCTTTAGCAAGATCGACATATTTACCCACCAGCTTAATGAATTTGGTAAGTGTAATATATTTAGAAAAAACTCAAACACTGATTATTTTGTTAATTTCTCAAGATACATCCGAAAAATTCCAATCATTTCTGGATGATCGATAGTGATCAATTCTATACCATTTTTAAGTAAGAAGTCCTCAGCCCCCATCACAGATGTATTATCCGCAGAAACCACTCTTTGTATTCCAAGATATACAATAGTCCCAGAACACATAAGACATGCAGATAATGTAGTATAAATCGTGGATCTTACATATTCTTCTCTTGTTAACCTACCGGCGTTTTCAATTGCGTCCATTTCTGCATGGAGAATAACACTTCCCTTTTGCATTCCTTGATTACGTCCTCTTCCAATAATTTTTCCATCTAAAACAAGTAATGATCCGATTGGCCTTCCTCCTTCCTCTAAACCTTTCTTTGCTTCGTCAACTGCAATTTCCATAAATTCTAAATCATTCATATATGCTGATTTTTGATCTCGAAACTTAATAAAAAGAATTGGGATCAATAATTTGTAAGATTATAAATTTTGACTAAATAATTTCTTTCAGCAACCCATTTTTGTTATTGAACATTTACAAATTTATCCTATTAAATTGTAATATTAAAAACGATAAAACAATTAATTATATTCGTCTATATACAATTTGAATATTTTTTCCCTAATGATAAAGTATTTTAGTTACTGAATAACTATTGGTAACCATGGTAGAAATTAAAGCGTGCCCAATCCAGGTTGCATTCTACAGGACTTCACTTCACAAAAAATGGACACTTACCGTTATAAGGGATCTATTACTTGGAGTAAAACATTTTTCTGGTTTCTTGAAGGGAAATCCAGAATTGAGTGCGAAGGTTCTCTCACAGAGACTTAAAGAAATGGAAAGTGAGGGACTTATCTCAAAAAAAGTTTTCAGTACAACTCCAGTTACAGTTGAATACGAGTTGACATCAAAAGGAAAAGCGCTAAACAAGATTCTCTACGAACTCTCCATGTACGGTGCAAAATATTATACTGAAGATGTGTTCGGGGAATCCAATATAGCTTCACAAGAAGCTATTAATATATTTGGAGGAGGTTTCATGCTTCCTGATGATGAGCTAGATTTTTATAAATCTCCAACCGTGCTTAAAGATAATATAATTGATGTTCCCTCTTGAATTACAACTTTTTTTTATAGTTAAACCGGGGTATTATCATATTTTTCTCTTGCAAGTTTCATACCGACATAGAAGAAATATAGAAAGAACATGTAAGCCATAACTTTTTGGTAACCCTCAATAGAAAGGGTGTTGATACCTGAAATATTGTCAATATTTAGATCAAATATGCTAACAACCAAATTGAATATTACGATTGCAATATAAATTGCTAAATAAAAATATTCCAATTTCATTCCCCATGCATCTTTTTTATAGGGTAAGTGTTCAGCCTTGAACAATCCTAATAACCAAAATAAGCTTGTTAAGGCAATGAAGAGATATAACAAGGCAGCCCAGAAATGATGATCTGTAATTCTTGCAGTTTCTTCTACACTTAAATCAATTAGCCCGACTCCAACTAGTACAGGTCCTGCTAATGTACCAAACATTATAGCTAATCCAAAGAAAAATTTGGAAATGGAACTATCATTTCTCATTTGTCTCCATGTGAAAGGAAAGAAGGCTAAACTAACATAGCCTGTAAATAATAGCGTGTAATTGAATATTTCAGGGTCATTTGGAGCGAATACTGTTTCTGAAGTATCTGGATCAACGTAATCCGATCGCACACCTAACTCTGAGAAAAATTGATCTGCAAAATTGTAACCTCCATTAGGTGTGTAAAGATACATTGCCATGAATGTTCCCACGAAAAATACAAAAGATGCGATGATAATACTGATAGGGGGAATATGATCTTGCCACTGTCTATTTCCACCTAGATCAGATACGTACTTAGTAATGGTGCTTGCCATAATTTTTAAAATTCATAATTGTTTTAAAGAATATTTCCCACATCAATCTCTTTAGATGCCATATTCCACTAATCAATAAGACAACTATCTTGATCATTGCGAGAAATTTGAATTCCGATTATTATTTTACTGGTGGGGAATGTAAACCCCATTCATTTCCGAATGGATCTTCGAAATTTCCAGCAAAACCAACTTCAGGTGCAATTTCATATTTCACTTGTATAATCTTACCACCAGCTTTCTCTACTTCTTTTAATTTTGAATCAATATCATCGACACCCATAGTTATGACAACTTGGTTTTTTGATTTGACTTCTTCCTTCTTAAGTCCAAAACTGGTATGATTTACCCCTAGATTGACTAGAATATAGTTTTCATCCCATTGTTGCATTACTCCTTCTTCACTCCAGTCGAAAATATTTCCGTAAAATTTTTTAGCTTCTTCCATATCTGTTTCTGGCACCTCTAAATGACTTGCATAAGATTTTTTCATAATATCACTTTTGTTATATCTGAGAAAATTTATTTCTCTCACAGTTATTATTATTCGAAATTTAATAAAATATCGCTAACCTGTTGGTAATCGACTTTCAAATTACTGATTGGGATTGATTTAATATTTGAACTATTTATTTAATTAGTAGTTGAATATATATTTAAATTAATAATTTAATTTTAAGTATTTAATTCTACGACTTATAAAAATCAAAGAAACGAATGAAATTAATCCAATAATTGAAGAAATAAAATCAATTGGAAGGGGTAAATCTCCGTCACTTGTTGAAGTTGTGCTAGATGTTTTAGTAGTATCAACAATTGTTGAACTTGATATAGTTATTACATCGTTCTCTATCGTAATTGCGTAGCTTACCATAACCGAATTACTTGATTTATCATATACAGATATTGTAATCGAGTACGTACCATCCTCAACAGTTGTTGTATCAAATAAAAATTCGTAGGGATCAGCTGTCAATCTAACTAATAAATTGTCAACTCCATTAATAACCAACTCAATATCAACTCTATCAATTTCTCCATTATCTGTTGGATTAATTTTAATTAACACATTACCACTCAAATCATTTATTCCATCAGTAAACGCATCAACAGTAAATGATGGAGGTTCTGTATCTAGGACCTGAATAGACGTTGGAATTGATTGATTACCCTCTCCTGCCACCGAAGATGCGGATATTGCATAAAAATAAGTCATTCCTGGAATTACATCTGAATCATTATACCATCGATTTACGGTATTTGCATAAAGAATCAATGCCCCAATACTTGATCCTCTATATACAGAATATGAAGTAAAATTATGGGTCCCAAATGTATTAGGAGTTGACCATGACAGATCGACTACTCCACTATTATCACCGGCAATTACATTATTGGGATTACTGGGTAAAATAGGATCAAATAGTTGAAAAGGATTGGATTGAACTGATGTGAATAGATTTTCTGAAGTTTGTGAAACTAATAAAAGTTGAACCGTTGCTCCTGATGTAATATCATAAGGGTTCCACAAATAAGATTTACTAGTTAAATCAATGATTGCCGATGTCCAAGATAATCCAAAATTGGTGGAATAGTACAAAGATGAACTTGAAGAATGATTGTAGCTATTTGTAGGGTTATTCCATACAAGTTGCACTGGTCTGTATAAAATCGGATCATCAAGATTAATAAAAAATGGATTTGTTGATGTATACTGCAAAACTAATGGTGAAGTGTCTTGACCTGAAATTGTAACATATGGTGTATCATAGATTTTATTATTATCTACATCAGGACCAATAAATTCACTGAAATAATTTAGTTCGATCAAATTACCAGTTCCATCATCTGTGAATTGTTCCGTTCCTCCATTGTTCCATTCGAAATTATTCCATCCAAGACGAGCCAAAGAAGATCCAGAAGCTAGATTGACACCCACTCGAATGTTAAAGTAGAGCGTATTAGCATTAATAACAACATTAGCAGAGTCTTTAACAAATATACCTTCATTACTGTTAAACTCGATTCTATTACTCAATAATTGATTTCCTGATGCACCAGCCCAAATAACAATACCTTGAGAATTATTGAAAATATGATTGTTTCTAATAATATTGTTAAATGCACCACTCTCAGCAACTACAGCTTCAGCTCCTGTAAATGAAACTGAATTTCCTGAAACTGTCATTCCTTGAATATTTACAAGATTAATTCCCCGAAAGTCATTATTGTGGACATTATTGTTTGTTATTGCAACATTTGATCCGCCGTTAATAGTAATACCTCTGGAACTGAAGGATACCTCATTCTCTGTAATTACTGCATTTGATACATTTTTCAAATTTACAGCGGACCATCCGATCACTCCAGTGAAAAGTCCATTGCTTAAAATGAAATGAGTATCCGTATTTGAAATGTTCAATCCATCAGGCCCTCCTATTACGGTTATATTAAGATAGCTTAAGACAAAAGGTGAATCTGGGGACCCATCTCTTGTGCCTGCTTCATCCCAACCATTGCTAGAGGCTTGTGTTTTGAAATCAGCATTACCATTGATGATAATTGGTGAATGAGGTTGTAATAATGTAACCTGCGGACTTATTACTAGATTAGAACCTAACCCGTTAGTTGTTAAGGGTACAGAATTATTTGCAAGCTCATTACCTTGTGCATTAGTATTATTTCCTAAAGAAAAAGCAGTAGTGATTAAAATAAATAAAACTACAAGGTGTTGCAGTTTGTTTCTAACTAACATCGTTAATTTTTACAATGAAATAATAGTAAATAAATATAATTGATTACTAACTATTATACTAGAATTATTTATAAAATGAATCTCGTTTAAGTTCTCAAGCTCTGTATAGACTGATATTTAGGTATTCACTTTTATTTTCTGTTATACTTAACAATAATAACATCCAAATTAATTTTGGAATTTTTTTACTGATATATTTTAAATGAGTTAAAAGTTTGTGAGAAATCTAATGATTAAAGATAACCAAATTCTTGTATCAGAATTTTAAGAATAAATCCAGTGAAAGTTGGTCATGGTAGTGCACCCGGAAAGGTCATTATTGCAGGTGAACACAGTGTCGTCTATGGCTATCCCGCTATAGCAGTCGCACTCGGTATTAGATGTAACATTATCACTTCTGATAGTGAACCAGGAATTTTTATCAACTCACTAGATCTAAATAAAAATTTTAGGTACAGCATTCGAGATTTATCTCAACTGGGTCGTGGGGAGCTGATCGATAAAGAATTTGACAGTATCGCTTTAGCTGTAAAAGAAACATTAAAACGAATAAATCATGATACTAACATTGAAATCCAGATTCGTAGTGATATCCCAATTTCTGCAGGTCTCGGTAGCTCAGCAGCTGTTGTAGTTGCATCAATAGCCGCTGTTCTGGATCTATATAACAAGGAATTATCAAAAGAAGATATCTCAAACATAGCTTTCGAATCTGAAAAAATTACTCATGGGAAACCTTCAGGAATTGATAATTCAATTGCCACATACGGTGGTCTCTTAAAATTTCAAAATGGCAAATTAATTCCAAAATTATTAAAAAACTCTATACCTCTAATTGTGGGTAATACTAAAGTTCCAAGAGATACAAAAAGATTAGTTGGAGGTGTTGCAGATTTAAAGAATCAATATTCATCATTAATCGATCCAATTTTGAAAATAATGGGAAACCTCGCTGAGGAAGCAGAGATTAGTTTAGAAAATAGGGATTTAGAAAAACTAGGTGATATTTTAGATATCAATCAAGGTTTACTAGATTCAATTGGTGTTGGGAATGAGGTTCTAAGTAACTACATTTGGACCGCAAGAAAAGCTGGAGCTTTGGGGGCTAAACTTACCGGTGCAGGTGGTGGTGGTTGTATGATTGCCTTGGCTAAGGATAATGAAAGTTTGCAAGAAATTGTTTATAAACTCAAATCTGATAACCTAAATATCATTGCAACAGAAATTTCTCAGGTTGGAGTAATTATTGGAGAATACAAAAATGAATAGCGACGAATTGTGTCTGATCAAACTTGGTGGTGCAGCTATCACCGATAAAACCAAGGATTACACCATGAGACCAGAAATTATTTCTAGTGTCTTAAACGAAATTAGTTATAGTGACAAAAAAGCGATCATTATCCATGGAGCAGGGTCATTTGCTCATAATATAGCAAAAGAATATAAGCTAGTTCACGGACTTGATTCCGCAGTTGCTCGAGATTTACAATATAGAGGCGTTAGCATTACGCGTAGATCATTATTGAATTTACATACCGCTGTTTTGGACTCTGCTTTGGAGGCTAATCTTCTCCCATTCTCTTTTCCTGTGTCAGCAATTTTTGTTTCAGACGGAGAACAACAATTGTATTCGAAATATTTGGATGGAGTAGTTGAAGCACTGGATAAAGGTTTTACACCCATTCTTTATGGGGATATTTCATTTGACATTAAAACTCATTTCAGAGTGATTTCTGGTGATCGAATCCTCCGAGTCTTGGTTAAACATCTAAAAGGGTTAAAACATAAAGATAATAGCTTGTATTTCAATAATATTAAAGTATTTTTTGGATCTAATGTTGATGGATTATATGATAAAGATCCTAAAAATGAGGATGCAAAACTAATTGATTACATTACAAATAACCAAATTGCTGAATTAATTGAGACTGCTGGAGAAAGTGCAGGAACTGATGTTACTGGGGGAATGAAAGGTAAACTAATGGAAATTAAACAAATTAGTGATTTGGGGTCTGAAGTACAAATAATGAATATTATGGAAGAAGACAGAATGTATCATGCCCTTGTAAATGAACCTGATATCAGAACCGTAATTACTCCGAATTAGTTATCAACTGGACATTTCTTTCTTGTAATTAATTAGGATCACAGGACTATTATCAAATCTCTGTTCACCTATGACTTTGTATCCCAACTTTTCATAAAATCGTCTGTTACGTTTTGCTACACTTGGAGTTTCTAAAACCCACGATTTTGCATCGGGAAATTTATCCTCTAGGAAAGCAATTGCATTTTTTCCAATGCCTTTATTTTGAAATTTTGTCATTACCCATATTGTTTGCAAATAATGTTCTTTTGATTCTTTAAGTTCAATAATGATACCTCCGACAATTTTACTATCCCAAAGTATGGTAAAGGTGGTTTTCTTTTCGAGTGCATTATCGATCTGGGATCCATCTGACACTCCCGGTGGTAATGATGTTTTGTTCCCAAAATCATCAATTGAAGCTTGGACAAATGACTCGAGTAACGTATCTTTGAGTTCTTGTATATCTTCAGATATCGAATTTCGAATTGTTAGCATGTAACAAAATTGTATTTTTAAAGCCAGATCTAAAGTATTGTTCATAAGGAATATTCATTTCTTTATCTTTAGCATCGAAGATGAAAGTCGTAAAACATATTTGATATCTAAGGTCAGAGTCGACTGAAGTTAACTTTGACAATGAAAAGTAGTGTTTCACTTCATATATTTTATATGTAAATTAATTTACATACCAAATGCCGAATGACGAACTACCTACTGTAGTTCAGAGGAGAACGATTAAAAATGAGCGAACAAGGTCCTTCTGAAGATCTAATTAAAGATGCATTAACACTATTAACAAAACTTAGAGATACAGGTAAAATTCGTAAGGGAACTAACGAGGTTAC
>MDVR01000170.1 GCA_001940725.1 Candidatus Heimdallarchaeota archaeon LC_2
AGTGCCTTACAAGCAGTTAAAACCAAGGGTCCACTGCAAGATTTTTTTGAAGGGTTGGTTAAGCGTGGTGTGTTAAAAAGTAAGGCACTGGTGGCTGTTGCAGTAAAGATACTACGTTGTTGTTTTTATATTCTTCGTGATGGTGTGGAATTTGATCCAACCAAACTCCAACGTCGAGATATGGGTAACGTACATAGTCGAATGTTGATTGCACCAATTCAGGTTTGAGATAGATTCTATAGATTCTCAATATTTTAGAGGAGATGAATAAAAATGAATTAAAAACCAGTGAATTGATTCTAACATCTGACGAAATCGATTATGAACTATCACATTCATGGGGGGCAACACATGATGATGGATCAACAAATATCATGAAAACCTCATTGTGTTCATGTACTAACTGGGATAGTGATGCTTTACTAGAAATTGGGAATTTAGAAGATAGATATGATGATATTTAGCAACCGACACAATTAATATATCAATCGAAAATATGGTTCTATAACAATCAAACCCGATTAATCCATATTAATATGCAGTATGATAGAATAATTCATCCAATCAAACTCAGTATCGTTTAAATAAATCTCACTCCTTATTAATTTAAGGTTTAATTAAATGGTAGAAAAATCAACAAAGAGATTAATGGTTAGTTCATTGGGGCTTTCGATTATTTCATTGTTGTATCTTATCATAATAATTGATATACATCAATTCAAACCTGAAGACTGGATTTTTACTGATGAATATACTGTCCGAAACAAAACTTTGTTCATCACACAATACGAAAGCCATTGCCAATATCTGGAGCTATCAAAAATTGGTGTAATATGCATCTTCGCACTACCCGTATTTTTCAGCATTTTATTCCCATTCTTTCAATATTCATTGATTGAATCTAAAATAAACGCCTTTTTGAAAAATCTTTTGCGGATTTTGTTTTATACGATCCATTTATTTTCCCCTATACTAATTTCATTCTTAGTTTTTTCAAAGGATAATAGCACATGGGGGATAAGCACAGTAGCAACCATTACAGAGTTCAGAACAATCGGAATTCTAATTCTGATTTGCATGCTAGGGATGACTCAAATTCAAAATATAGATAATCCATCCAATAAATTAAATTTATACTATGAAAAATACAGTTTGATCAAGTATATCTCTGCAGCAGTCTATTTAGGGATCATTTTGCAGCAAAACACTATTGGACTTTGTGCATAATTTCACATATTTCAAAAGATGGGTTGTTTTTAATTGAGGTCTTAATTACTGTCAATAGGTCTGAATTGCTAAAACAGGCATATGTAAAGTCTATAGTTTGAATATCTCATAATCATTTTCTAATGGAATTCCTCTAGTATTTCAATAATTATGTCAAAGCTAACTTAGTGATACATTGGTTTTCTGTAGATCGATGGCAAAGAGATGCAAGCAGGAAAATCTAAAGGATACATTCCCCAGTTAGATTTTAGTGAAGTCCTAAATGCCATTATATTTTGGATCAATCAATCAACCTTGGTATCAATATCAAACCGTTTTCCAAACTTTTTGATTGTTCTATAATTTTGGATAACAAGTACTGACAAAACCATGAACATAAAAATTGAAGATGTGAGTCTATTAATCTTGAACAGCAATCCTGAAATTACAAGAGTGGAGACTAAGAAAGAAAGTTGAAATACTATAATTGGGTATAATTCACCTCTAAATAGAAAAAATTGCTGTCGTATTGGAATTTCTACTTTATTGATGCTACGTCCCAAAGAAGTAAGGTAATACCGTTTGTCGTCATCTACTTGTTCAACAAGATTCACTTCTACCAACTTTGCTAAATGCCAATGAATAGTACTGGTGTTAGGAACTCCTAAATCCCGTTGTGCTTCACGGATACTGATTCCTTGAGGTCTTTGAACGCAATAAAGGAAAATTTCAACAACCATTTGATTATCAAATATTCCGTCGAATTGCCTCAAGTAGGATTTTTTCCTCCTCTCTTGCTCAGTGAATTAATTTCAATCACTATCACACACCCAATAAGTATACTAAAAGTTCATTTACTGACTGAGTGAAAGAAACAAAGAATATATCTAAATTACCAACATAGTATTGGGCTGGAATATCTTGGCTAGGGTACCACATAATGGAAGGAGTATCACTAGTATCACCATAGTACTTATCAAAATATGATACTCCTATGAACAAATCTTGATTTACCAATGTTACATGAATAATTGTTCCATCACTATATACCTGAAGGATTCTTATCTCAAGGTCACCTATATCAATGCTCCTCTGGTGTAATTGATTGGACATGGTGGCATTGATATTTTGTAATCCCTCTATCAAGCTTATTTCTTTGGTTAATGACTTAGACACATTTTCTAATGGTAATTGTACTAAAAAAAAACTCAAGAAATCTACTGGTTGATTTGAACGATAAATACTTGTATCCCAACCATTATTGGGGATGTTCCATGCAGAAGTAATCTTGCTCGTATTAAATTTATAATATGCTTCTTGCGACGATCCATATGCAAATATATCACTGGGACAAGGGTTAGGGTCACAGGATGCTTGAATATCTGAGGATTGACCAAGGACGGAAGTAATTCTTCCCACGGATGTGTCAAAAAATAGGAGATTCGCTTGTTGATCAGCCATGGACTGCGATAACGTCAATCCTGAACTGAAGTCCCATGAATAGTCCTTAGAAGGCACCAAATAATTATACTGATCAGAAGTGGTTTTATTCTCAATAATTGCAGAAACTGCAATACTACTAATCATTAATAACAATGCCAATCCTACTCCTCTAAATGTCTGTACTTGTTTTAAACCTGCATTAGGTCCAAAGAATGATTCTTTGATTTTCATAATAATCAAGAAGAATTAGATGGTCCAACTATATAAATCCTTCATCGCTTTGGTGAGATTAAAAACGCGTTCAAGCTCTGAACACTGATTTTATTCCATTTTCTTGAATTCAAAAATTTCGAATATTAATGAATTATGATCGATCTAACTTGTCTCAAGTTTAGCTAATCAATTGATGAAAAAATCGATCCATCGATCTAGTATATCTCGACATCAAATGAATTTCTATTCTTTCTAGTACTCAGCTCTTTATTCTAGCGTTCATTTGATAAAAATCGGAAACTTAAATCGATGATCGATTATTTATATACAGTTGATGACCGGAAATGATCATCGATCGAAGATAGATCAGGTAATGCCAATTATCCTTTCAAAATTTACTGATCCTTTAGGACCGATCACAGATATTTCTTAAGTTCCTGAGTGAAATGCAGAAATTCCAGAATTATGATAATGGTTGCAACAACTAGGATAGTGAATACAAAGAAAAAGGCCAACTGATGTGAAATGTAATAAAATCCAACTGAAAGCAAGATTGAAGCAACAAGAAACCCAATGAGTAGAAATCTTTTCGGTACAAACTCTCCTCTTAATATTAAGATTGGAATTCTATAGGGTACTTCAAGATCCCTGAATTCAATTCCCTTCTCGCTAATTTGGTATTGATTAGCATGGTTTTTATCAATCAATCCAATTTCAAGTAATTTTTCGAGATGCCAGCTGATTGTTGATGTGGATTTTAATTCAACCTTATGCAGCAAATCCCGAATGGAATGGGTTTTGTCTTGGTTTTTTTTGAAAATAAGGAACAATTTAAGTCTAGTTGAATGTTCGAGCACCTTATCAGTTGATTGATTTTTTGTCAATATTTGTGTTGCTCCAAAGTTACTTATTTCATTAACCTCCTGAAAAATAATTTAGATAAATTTCTTCCAACACGTTAGGAAAGTTGTTCAAATATTGATCCATTTTATTTGATGAAAATCCATAAAAGAATTTTACCGATTCTTGAATAAAGTCTATTTCACCTGCCCCAGGTTCATCTCGTTCATTCCATTCAAAGTAAAATCGATCCGATAGTGCATACATGAGCAAGATATTAACGTTTGAAAGGGTTGTCACAGAATTCAAATCTGCAAAAGTCAACCTAAAAAAGCTTCCATCATCAAATAGATGCTCTATCACGATAACTGGTGTTCCATCAGGAATTCCGGCAAAAAAGATATCTTGGAACTCAGAGCTTTTATTTTGTTCTTGAAAGTCTAAAATAAAGGCAAGATCATTAAAAAATGCATTTTGTAATTGAATGAGATCACGGTTTGATATATATCCATTAAAATCTTGACGATCTTGTGACTGGGATGTCTCAAATTCGGTTCCAGTAACTCTAAATGATGTGATATATGTGTCTTTTACAGCATTATCGTATCGTTTAAGTGACCATAAGCTAGAGTAGAAAGCCCCACCACTTGATGTAGGATAGAAATCAGTTAATTGTTCCGAACTTATACTAAAACCATCAACTGAGGAACTAAATGACCCAGAACTAATTTGGGTTTCCCTTAAATCAGCAGTTCTAGCAGACATTTGTGAAGACAATGCAAGCGCTGAAGAAAAGTCCCAATTAAATACTGGGATGCTAATTTGATTTCGAGAATTATTTTCTGACTGATCATTTTCTTTTAACAAATTATTGTATGATAAGAAGACCGCACTCGAAATGATAATTGAAATCAAAATACCAATAGTGGCGTATTTGATTGATTCATTAACAAGCATACACATGTATTTTCATGAGTAGTACTTAATACTAGAAATCGAACAGAGTGAAATTTGTACAAATAATTCAAATGATGATTCTAATAATTTACACAAGAAATAGTATTACTTCCACAATAACATTTGCTCAACAATAGTATCTAAATCTACCTGCTCACTAATAGTGCTAATTTTGAACTTTATGAATTCCTCGGTTTTTATCGATCTGGGGTGACCTCTCACCGTAACCAACTTTTTGACCCTCCAAAGACTCACTTTTTCTACGGGAAAAATCTAATTTTTAGGTTGAACTAATAATTAGAACAGATATCAAATTTGATTTTGAAAATGGGCGTAAACTAGGTCGAAAAATGGGTCTAAACTCAGAGTTAGAACAGATCGATCGATTCTCTGAGTCTGCTCTTTCAATTAAGGACTTGCGTGATTCGAAGCATAAGCAACTCCGGTTCTGCGGGTCCTACTACTTGTTTTTGTAATATCTGGGTGACATGTTTTTCAAAATCACTGTCTCAAAAATTGTTAAGTTAGATAATCTATCGAAGTCTCGAAAGTACTGGATCTATCGATTCGATGATAGAAAAAGTTCCATTTCGAGTTGTTACTATGAAATTTTCAACCTGTTAACCAATTTATAACTTTCTATAAAATACAACACTGCTAATATCAATGTAATTGGAAAATAAAATTGAAACCAAACTATATTCGGGGAATCTAATTTCCATAATATTAAACTTACAGCTGAGAGTGATAATAATATAATGTTGTAAATCATAATTTTCGGTATCCAAAAGGATAGAAACCTTACATATTGTTCAATTATTTGAGATTTGACCTTATCTTTTTCAACAAAATATTTTCCTTGTGGTGTTTTATCAATCAATCCAATTAAAAACAATTTATTCAAATGGTAATGTGCAGCAGATCGAGAAGAGAAGTCGAATATAGTTTTCACTTCAATTGGCGAATATTGTGTCTTATCCTTGACAAGCAAATAATAAACTCTTAATGTATTATTGTTTAAATTTTCTAATAATTGCTTTTCCGTTTTCAAATATTTCTTTTCCTCCATTCTAAATTAGTTTGCTATGACAAAATAGACGATTGAATTTCAATAAATGTTATGTCAGATATGGTTATCAGCACTAATAGATTTTGCATCCATTCTATATCAACAAATCTTGTTTTCTTGTCGTTTATCTGTAATACAACTCGTTCAATAATAAGATCCGTATAATGTATTATTTCTATTTTATTTCTGTTTTCTTCAGTATACCAATGGTTTTGATGGGTTAACAAAGCTAGATATTCCCCATTATTATTGAAATCCATTTTTTGAATTATTGAGGTTTCGTCAATAAGTTGACCAGAGCCCAATTTATTAATTTGCATTTTGGAATCAATATCCCAACTTTGAATTTCTTCTTGTTGAGTAATTGAAAGTACTAATTCCGGATTAACAGGATGCCATAATAGTTCAGCATAAAATTCCACATCAATTTCAAATTGGGTTTGATCGAGTATATCATAAATTACTAAATATCTAGGATTGTCGTGGGTGTACGCGATATATCTATTTGATGGATCGACATTAAAATAGTCATTAGTTAGTTGAATTATATCAATGGTTGAGTTTAAGGTATCTAAATTAATTTTATTTAGGGAATAATTTTGGTCTGTATAGTATAATTCTTTGGATTTATCATTGAATACAATTTCATTAATGGCCGGATTTTTGTTCAACGATATCGTAATGAAATCAGTAAATTGATATATATTTTGCCAGTAGTAAATTAGATATTCACCATCAAGTGCTTGCACTGCAATTAAACTGCCTGATGTTGTAAGTTTAAAATCATAGATTGATCCTTGAATATGATATATTACCGATTTAGTATTCACATCATACATCGTAAGGTGTTTTCTCCCTTCATGTCGAAATAATATAGCTAAAATATTTTTATATGATTCAATTTGTTCAAATCCACTTGTACCATCAATATCGTTGGAAACATTTGAATCAACATCAATTATTATGTCATCTCCTGTCTCAGACGTTATTAAATCAGTAAAATCTAAGTTGATAGTACCATTGCTTGTATCATTGATTGAGTGAGGATTATTTATTGATAGTACGAGTATCAAATATGAACTAAGTAAAAATATTGAGATAAGAGTGTAAACAACATATTTTCTCTGATTAAATGTAAAAAAAAGCAGCTTGCTGTTTTTCATAGGAAATAATAGATTTATATATATAAAAAGAAGTGTTTTTTAACGAGATTTGAGTATGGATGTACGATAGATTTCTGTCAAGAGGACGTTCATTGATGGTTGGTTTAAAATAGAGAATGTAAGTATTAAATCTTAACTATGAAGTGCAAGGGACTTTTAATAATTAATATATTCATGATTATCATATTATTCCCTTTGGGGCAGCTGATGGATAATCACATAATTCAACCAGTCTTTGCATCAGGAAAACAGTCGTCCTATCAACCATATACTATATCAACTGAAAGTGAGTTTCATGTCTATTTTGACCATACCATGATCGATGATGATATGGAATGGATTGATCCATATTGGATCACAGGTCAAGATAGTTTCTGGACCATTCCAATCAATATAAAAAACGAATTTGGATATTTTCCTTTATATACATCACCAGCATTAACAATGGATTTAGCGGAAGGTTATAGGCTCATATATCATAAAAATGCTACATTATATTGGCTCACATATTTATCCGATTCAGGTATTGATTTGGTTTTCAAATCCCGAGATTATGCAAGTGATTTGATTGAAAAAATTGGAATTAACCAGTCCCAACTTGAAGGAAGAATGTTCAAAGGAGCCTTTAGACATATGATGCAAGATAATGGAACCATCACCGCAATACTTGAGGTAACTCTGATAACCCGTCATCAAAGTACAACAGACAATATCTATCTTGGACCATACTTGGTCATTATTAATGATTTAATGGATTTAACCAAAGTTTTCTCTCTATCAGCTTTCCCAAATTATCCTACTAAAGGGGAATATTTTGTATCTTCAACAGTGAGCAATAAATTACTTGAATCCTACAACATTTTGTGGGTTGATCGAGATGAAAATACCCAATTCAGCTTGACTATTGAAGGAAGCACAATCTCAAGTTGGAGTAAAATGGAAATTCAAATGTATCGTGTTGAAGAATGGAATTTGGTATATTCTGTCGTTGATGATCACTTTCTTTTTCTCCACAATGGCAACAGCAATGCCCAAGACACTATGTTACGTTTCATTGATTTGAATAATCTGGATAAAGGTATCAAATTCCTCAATTTTCCAACCTCCTTTTCCCAATATGAAATCCCAGTTGTATCAATCTTAGATGTTAAAAAAGAAGAATTTCTTATCCTGTGGTACACAGAAAATCAGCTTGAATTGTGGATGTATTCACAAAATAATGGTCCAATATTAAAGACAACTTTGTTAAATAATTTCAATTTGGACCCGAGATATTATACCTTTCCACTCCTGAAATTGTCTCAGGGATGGGCTTCATTTTGGGATCAAAGGGTTGATGACCATACAGAAATATTCACTGTCCATATAGATCAAATCTCTGATGATAGTTTCAATTTCAACCTGTTAACGCAAATTACTAATACGAGTGAGATTAGTGGCGACTACTCTCCTTCACCCAACCAGGCATTTATTGGGATCGATTTTCTAACCATTACACTGATAGGTTTGATGGTTTCTACGATCAAATCAAGAAAAGGAAATCGATTTTCTAAAATTACTACCTAAAATACTCGATTGAGATCGATCTGTACCGCCCCTCAGTTTCAACAAAAATCTCGAACCTCAAATCACAAAGTCCAGATTCTTCCCTTTTGAACCAGGTATAATTTCGAACAATCACTAAATTCTGTTTCGTATTTTTCGACTTGTGTATGATTTGAGGGATGTAAACTTCCGATCGATCGAAAAGAATAGAAATGACGATACATCTGTTATCAAACAACTACCCCAAGGAAATCCTGGATATGAGCTTTTAGATAATTTCTTTTGAAGATCGATTTTAATTCAATACTAAATAATATCAATCAACAAGAAATATTCGACCGATCATCGACGAAATCTAACTTGTCTCAAACCAAAGTAATCAACCTAATAATAATATGAAATGATTACTCTTCATTCAATGAAAATTCACTGTTCGGGTTCTAAATTTATAAGTGATAATCAAATATAATGAATCGAATAATTATGGCTAATGAATTTGATAAACCAATTATCCAATTTACTTCTAATAGGAAACAAATCTCTCAAGGATTAGCACTATCACTGCTGCTACTTATTGTTACACTATCAATCACCTATATTCCAACTATCATAGAGGATAACTCTGACCGTACCACTGAGAATTCAGGAATACTCTTGGAAGCGTATCCTTGGGATATGAGTTCAGGGCTAACTCTTGCAGCAGGGCTTGATAATCTTGACAAGAGTATATTATCGCTCTCTCTATCTTTTTCAGTGTTAGAAGAACAGCTGGAAGTGACATGTGAAGGAGATTGTGATGATATAAGTGATGATTCTGCATGGGCAGGGTCTGCAAAATATTATCTTTCACATAATGTGTCACGTGTTAATGCATATCTTAATCTCGAAACCGATGGCTGGTTACTCACTATGTCATACCAAAATCCTTTTGATCCTATTTATGATATATTCCCTGAATTATTATCATCAATGTATTCAGCATTAGTACAGGATGTTTCAACTATTGAAGGATTAAAACAAATTGAAGAAAATGAGATTGATCTGCCATATCACCCAGATGCCAATGTGATGAGAATATTGAATTTTTATGATGAGGGTAGTCTTATCTTTTTAGAAATAGTAGACACCACTGTACTCATTCGATATGAGCGATTCACAGAATACTTTAGTAGTTTTACTAGCAATTATGTCCATGTTGATCCTAGTTACCCAGAAGTATATTTTACTGGTCAAATCACAGAATTCTTCCCGAATTATATTGAAGCCATCAATACAATGATTGATGCTGTTTTGGAAATTTGAGAATGAAGAATAGAAATGAAAAATCCCAATCACTTCAGCCAGTTGATGGGACCCTCTCACATCCAACAACTCTTAGATTATTCTTTTACTGCAAAAAGCATCCAGAGAAAGTAAACATAAGGCAAGCTCAAAGGGATCTTTCTATTAAGAGTACTAGCACAGTTTCGTGGCATTTGGAAAAATTAGCTGAAAATGGACTGATGGAACAGTTACCAGATAATTCATATCAACTTACAACTAGTGGTCGTGAATTGTCGTCCATGCAAGTACCACTTCAACAGGTTGTATATTTTATAGGAAACAATCCCGTCACACCACAAACATTTCTCACAGTATTTATACTCACCTCCACAATTATTGCGATTGTACTGTCGTTAATATCAACGAAATCAGCTATGATCCATGCAATTATTACTCTAATAGTACTAACAGGCCTTATGATACATTATCTAAGGAAATTACAAGAAAATAACAAACATTTAATCGGTTGAAAATGATCACAATACAGAGACACAGATATACCATTTTAATCATGACGGATACAGGGTCCTTATATACAATCATTACGGCTCATGGGGCGTTATATTGATTGCTCATCGAAATGATAGAGAGAACTTTCTGGATTTCATCTTGTTGTCCGAAAATTCATATGAGTTTTTACCCTTAGAAAAATCTGGATTTCTTAGTTCAATAAATAAATATTTGCTGATTTCAACAATTATAATACTGATTTGGATAAATTTCCGAAAATTTAAAATTCTAACTAACATCAATTAGAAAGCGATACTCGATATAGTTTCACTTTGAAATTCAACACACTGTTTATATTGTTAAAAGCCGATACATTATATGAAATGAGTCAATATAAACGTCTAGCAAGGTCACTCCTACTTATAGAAACTGGATTTCTGATGGCGATTATCGTGTTTGTCCCCTTGGGGACTGCTTATTTAGATTATATGAAAGAACCCCCAATTACCAATTTTGGACTGAATTTTGAAGAATCAGAAGTTTTTCAAATGAAAATTCATTCACTTGAAATTAATTATGAATTTACGGGAAATATGACTAACGTAGTGGTGATTGAACAAGGCTTATACTATGATAATTATTTATCAACTAGTCACAGTACGACCAAAAAGCCTTTGTTTAATTTTACTGGAAATTCTATTTCAGATGAGACAATAAATTTTGAAGTCACTGAAATAAAATATGAATCTGAGAAATATGGTGTAGATGGGAAAACAGTTGACGTAGCAACGATCTCTGTTGTTGATAGTGATACATATCTGATTATTCCAGCTCATAACGGGTGGGCTCGCTCTCCTATTTTCATTTATTTTAAAGCAGAAATTAATAATTTATATCTTTTTGAAATTGACCAAAATCTTATAATTTTTGATGCGGAAAACAGCCGAAGCAATTTCAATAGAATGATTAGGGAGTTAATTGTTAATCTTCAACCTCAAGAAAAAATAAATCAAAATAAATACATTTATCCATCTACGTCGATACGTGAAGAACGAAATGATGGTAGTATTTACAGTTGGTCTCCTTACATCAATTGGACTTTCTATCCAGATTCATCACGCTTTAAATTCGTGGATTATATTATCCATGAAAAAAACCGGTCAATGGTCATTGATGGAGAGATTTTTCATTATACATTTTATATGAATTTGGAACTAGAATGGATTTATCCAGAGATGATTAAAAAATGAAAACTCCAACATTTTTCACACACAAAGCTACATTACCAATATTGTATGGAATTTTACTTTTTGAAATTGTAACTACATATTTGATAGATTTAAGAACACAAACCATGATACTGATCGTTGGGAGTGTAATTGGTGTGGGTATACATCTAGGTTATAATTATCAAAAACCGAAAGATGAACGTTGGACAAAACTTAGAGAATTATTGAGATGGATTTTGGTTTCACAGCAGATTCTTCCTGGTCTAGAGGATGATTTACTTGATTTGGATCCAGAATTGGAAAAAGAATTTCAAGAATTATCACTTATTCCATTTGTTGAATTGGGATATGTAGAAGACGTTAGAGAGATTGGGGTGGATGGTTTGCTAATCTTAATTTATCTCATGTATCGATCACCTGAATATTGTAATATAAAAAGACTTGAAACAGATTTATACATCCCAAGAGTCACTATTTATCGTAGTGTGAATCGACTTGTTGATCTGCAATTAATTATAACTAAACAATCTGTATCACGCCCTAATGTGTCATTTTATACAAATACGGAAACTGGGGAAAGTATTGTACTGGATTTATATCAATTAATCCAGAAAAATCATTTATAGAAATTTGGTCTTACTACAATAAGCTCCACAATACCTATCATGGTGAATCCATAAATTATCAAATTTATTTAACTATTGTGAGTAAAAATTGTAGAGTTATTTTACGTATTAACCGTCTACATTAACCAAATTATAGTTTTTGATTAAACATATATTGAAGAATTAAAAGAGATGAACCAGTTAATGTAAATCCAAGAATTTGATAGAGATATCGATTTTCATGATAACCGAACTCAGAGGCTCTATAGATTAAAAACAAACCTAAAAATCCAATAAAAATAAGTAAAGAAGCTAAAACGCCTTCAACTAGAAATTGATGATCAGTATGAGGATAAATTAAAAATGGCTTTCCATTTTCCCCGCCTCTTAATGCAGGGGCCATGACCTCGATGTATATTCCTCCTGCAAATATAAAAAATGTGAAAAATAGGATGATAACGATTGAAATGGAGGTAAGCTTCTTTTGAGATATCGACTCGTTCTTTGTATTATATACGAAGTCTTGTGAATCCATTATTCATCCCTAATATTTTAGGTAATATTAAATAAATTATTACATTGAATTACTTTAATCCTTTGTTGATCAAATCAACATAAAATTCTTTTCTAAGAGATCTATTAGTTATTATCGATCGATCTTTTGGTAATTACTGCAATTACAGCGATTGCTTTATGACCGATGAGTTTGAATATTTTATACGCAGGTAGTTTTTTCTGCATTTTTAGTCGAATCGAAGAAACACCTGCGAATCTTTTAATTTTTCGATTTTTATCAACTGAATGCTAGAATGAAGAGCTGAGTGCTAGAAAGAATAAGGATTTACTAGAACTTGAGATGTGTTAGATCGAAAAAGGTCAATGCGTTTGATATAGTTATTGTAAATGAGACTCAGGCAATCATTTCTAGAAATACTGATGGAGAAATAACTGGGGGATTTAATTTTGCAATTCAATCCGATCAAGTTGTTGATTTAATTCCTGTAGACTTATACCAAGATTCGAATAATAATAGTAAAAGCATACAGTGAAGCAATTAAGAATACTGGAGAAATGAATAAGAACGCAAGCGAAACTAAAAAAAACAGATCAACTGAACTATTCTGAACAATTGGGAGGTCTTCATGATATTTTCTAATTATAATTGCATACAAGATCAACAAAAAAACAGTCACTAGCATACAAATAATTGATGTAAATAGTAATGCCTCTCTAATTAGTACATTTCTTTTTTGTTCATCGGTGTGAATGCCTCCTTGAGAAAATTTTTCAGAAGATCGATCTAGGCTGTCTTAAGATAAACTGATTAATTAATTGAAATTGTGATTGACGTAGTCAATCAGCAATATTTTTAATTAAAAATCATAAAGCGGAGTGTGAGCTCCGCTAAATTAGTATTTTATTTCGGGTGAAAATCAGACAAATATGCTGTATTTTGTCTTTTCAAATCCCATTTCATCACATGCAATTTTGATGAGTAATAAAATGCAGAATGAAAGGAAGACATGTTGTTTTATGGGATTTTCGTTTACAACTCGTGGGCTACCTAGCCCACAGTAACCTTTGGCATAGGCAAAGGTTCGTTCCACAGCATTACGTCGCCA
>MDVR01000171.1 GCA_001940725.1 Candidatus Heimdallarchaeota archaeon LC_2
TTCAAAGATTACCTATTAAATTAGAGCGCCATAGAGCTAATTAAGTATGTACACGAGTGATCCATAAACGTAATTCAACTTTCATTTTCAAGTAAGAGACCCTAAGTGTACTTTTTATAGACTAGTTTTAAGCTAATTATGTTATGGAGGCTCTTCCCACATCTTCTGTTTCATTACATAATGAAACATCGAACCTGCAAACTTCTAAAGCAATCTCAAAATGCAAAACAACCGAAACTATCTATATAATAGGTGAAAATAATTTTAGCAATAGCAAATCAGAAGGAAGGAGTATGCTCCAAAAATATGGAGTTAAACATACTAAAATTTTACCGAATTGGCCTATCTTGAAAATTGAAATTTCAATTCTCGTGTCAACCTTAGAATTCATGTTATCCATGTCCGTTTTACCAACAAAAATATATGTAAAATCGAATAATTCAAAATTTGTGAAGTTAATGAGAGACATGGAAGATTATCCGTTGAATTGTAAACCTCGTGATCGATTGAAGGAGTTACTGGGCAGATTTAAATCTGAAGGTACTCTAATTCAAACGAATCGGATAAAATCAACTACTAATCCAGCCTAATCGTTTGGTATCCAGTCTTTTCTTTCAAATATTAAATTCATGTCCCATAATCCCGTTCCATTTCATCGTAGCTATTTTCGAAAAATTCCAAATGCGTATTATCATCCTAATCCGCAAATCAAAAAATATAAATGAAGTAGAAATCAATATTTGAAAACCAAAAAAAAGTCCTTACAGGGGATATACCTCTAAGAACTGTTTAAGCACAGTAACATATTATGGAAATAATTTTGTAATAATTTTAAACAATTATTTTATATTTGATCTTGGTATCACGATATTTTTCTTCTGGCGTATATCTGATGATACAATATGGAATTAGTTAGAAGAAGAATAGAAACTAATTTCCTCAATCTCAAAATGTTTGATAATTAGTTTTGCGACATCTCTTGCTGAAAGATCTGAATTTTCAATTTTCAAATAGTTTTCTGGGTAGTAAAAATTGTTATTGGTGTTCATAATATGAGTTTTATCAAGTTTCAATAAACGCGCTTCTGATTCATCAACTTTGCGCTTAGATTTTTTCTCATTTAATCGAAATTCTGTTTTATTACGTCTTAAACGTTCTTCAAGTTTAGCCTCTAATTCAACAAAATATACATCTGCACCAATATCTGTAAACACCTGCACAAATTCATCAACCTCGGCTTTATCAGAAGGGACATCGAATCCCCAAACATATGTAAAAATTAATCCTCTCAATTCACTATTCGCTACTTCTTCAAAAATTCGTTTTCTGAATTCCATTGTTAATCGATTGAATGGTTCAGTTCCGAAATCAAAGAAATTCAATAATATCTCGATTGTCATGTGATTATGAAATAATTTCAAACCAGTCAACTTTGCAAGTTCAAATCCAACAGTCATTTTACCTACCGCAGGAGGACCAAATATCATTACTAGCTCCAAGTGATTTAATTCTCATTGTCTATTATAAATAATAATCCGACAACAGTTTAATATTTGATCGAGATCTAATCAATCTACTTCAATATGCTGAGCGAAATAAACTTTCACATTTTGTCTATTGATAATCTCTCTTTTCTATTAATTTGAGAATCTAACTGCAGGGGAGGATCTAGAAAAAATCAAGATCTCGTCCATAATAGATCTTAGTAATCTTCGCAGACCCCCAAATGCTATAAACTTATACACATTAACGGAATTAATGGGAATCAATTAAATCTCAACCAACTACTCCAGAGTGGATGAATAATATGAATCAGTAAGTTGGAAATTAAAATATATTAAAAAAAGTCGTTCGATCTCTCAAACTAGTTTATTCTTTGAAATGCATATTATGCTCATAATCCGCACTTCATCATTGGCATTGCTTTATCATTTCAACATACGATTTCTTTTCCTTATCTTGCAAGAGTATATTAGAATTAACATCAATCGATATTATCAATCTCAATGGTGTAAAGCAGATAATTGGGGCAGGCTCTCATTTACTTAAATTACGGACCCTTCCATTCACCTAATGAGTAAATAGCATTTCTTTTGGGGAAATCCATCTCCATATCATCTAAATTAACCTTAAAAGTATCTGCAGAGTAAAAATCCTCTTTCTTAGTAAGCATACCATCAGGTATTAATGAACTTAGACGTTGTTCGTCTCCAGTCACACTGCGTATGGGTGCAAACTTTACATCAATCGATTCATCTACTTTGAGCCAACTATCTTTTCCGTCGACATGAAGATCAACTTTAACTGTTTCTACATTTACTCCCTTATTTACTGTTGACATGAATATTCCCAATGGCCCACCAGCTTTTCCCGTTGCAATTTCTTCAATCGCTGCTTTTTGTTCTTCATTTGCTCCCTCATCAATTAGGATCACTCCTACACCATTTAATTCATGAATGGCTCCTGGCCAGCGAACAGCTAAGACCCATTTCTGTCCTTCGAGGTTTAATCCTTTAAACGATCCTTTCTTTACTTGATATCCAATAACACCTTCACAAGTACCATAAGTTGGAGGCGCTTGAAAGGTACAAGGACAGCCATAATTACAATTGCATGCGGTTAGCATGTCTACGTCTAGCTCCCAATTTTCTACTTCAGTCATAAATTTCACTTTTTTTGATTTACATTTTATATAATCATGAATCCCAAACCAAATACTACAAACACATAACCTATTATCTTAGCTAAGAACTCACCTTTGGAAGATATTTTTTCAATGAAAATAAATATTCCAATTAATCCCATGTAGGCCGGATTCATCATGCCAGCTGCAATTAATGCGACCATTAGTCCCCAACAACAGCCTACACAGTAAATTCCATGTATGCTCCCCATTTTTATCGCACCTAATAAGCCATCGTGCCATCCATGAGATAGAAAATGTATGGGTGACCTGCAATGACCCAAACAGAGATTTTTCCATTTAGTTGATTGGTATAAACCTGCTAAAACAAATGCACTTCCAGTAATTAACATGTTCCAAGGCATCAATATTGGATACATGAAGAAATTAATCACTGCTAATATGAATCCCATAAATCCCCATATAACAAAATATCCTAGGACAAACAGAAAAGTCGGTACTACATTATATCCAAATTGCACTCGCGACTGACTTAATTTTGCAAATAACAGCACCATTGGTATAATTGATGGAAGCATCATCGCAACCATCATTACAGTCCATATGAGTACGAAATTAAATGCAAACATGACTCGAGTGTCTAAAATGATGGGAATAATGAATAATTGTGTTTGTAAACTAGCCATCCAAGCTAAACCTGATATAATTATCAGTAGTGAGGAAATTCCAATTTTCTGCAGAGGGGAAAGCAATGTGCTATCTGCTGAATATTGTGAACTTACAGCTTGTTCAGTATTCACGTTAATTGAGATTATGTGAATTATTAAAAAGTCATTCGTAGATGAATCATTATTAAACTTGAAATTTCTTAATTTTAATTGTCATCACTTTCAAATAAATTGCATAGTATCATCATAATACGCAATTCAAAACTCAGGAATAAAATAATAAAAAAAAGTCCTTAGAGGGGATATACTTCTAAGAACTGTTTGAGCACTGTAACACACTTGTAATGAAATCAATTAGTTTGTTTGATCTTGGTATCACGATATTTTTCTTCTAGCGTTTGACTAATAAATAATTAAATAAATAAAACAAGTATTAGACACTAATAATTTAGCAGTATAACAAAATCTGTTATAGGTATTACCCCTTCAAAACTTATTTTACAAAACAAAACGCCTCGATCGTAAGTGAACGTGGGCTAAACATCTCGTCAAACTCGACGCTTACACCCCGTTTCTTTGAAACGGATTTTCTTTCGGTGATCTCGTCCAGAATAGATCCTGGTAACCGTCACCGGCCCCCAAGAGATATCAATATCCCTTACGGATGTAATTTGTATTTTTATTATTAATTTCTACTTTGATAGATATTCGGAATCATAATGGTATACGAAAACTCTTTTACTTAGAAAGTACTATACTTATTTAATGACAATCACATTGGATAGGGATTTGGCTCGTGATTTAATTGAAACCAAAATACAGCAGTTAGACCTCAAAATTCAATCGATCCTCAAAAAGTGGAAAATTACATCAGTTGAGGAATTTTTGGATGTCACAAAAAAGGGTGATTTAGTTGAAGCGGTTCCTGATGCTGTTTCTTTGAGAAATTTGATTGACAAACGATCGACCCTCTTTACAACCTTATCTAATGAGGAGTTAAAGTGAGTGCTTATTCCAAGCTAATGATTGTCTTGGAACTTCTCCAAAATTCATTAAGAGAGAGAATAATTGAATTTTCTCTTGATGAAGATTTAGTTCGATTGAAACTTATTTTGAAGAAGAGCATTAAGATTTATATTAATTTTAATAATTACAATGAATATTCGTATGTGATCCATTTTTCTCCTGATCCAATGGATCGAATTATCATTGATAATTATGATGTGAAATGGAATGTGGATACCGCACCTCATCATCTTCACACCAGATTCGAAAAGGAAAAGGAACAAGAAGCGAATTCACTGGAGAGCCTTCCACAGATATGAAAAAATTGATAGAGTTACTTTAAGCAAATTTATAATCTCAGTATCTATCTTCAAAAACCAAAAAAAGTCCTTAGAGGGGATATACCTCTAAGAACTGTTTAAGCACGGTAACTTATTATATAAATAATTTTGTAATGATTTTCAACAATTACTTTGTTTGATCTTGGTATTACGATATTTTTCTTCTGGCGTTTAATAATAGATCTTGGTTATCCTCACGGACCCCCAAGAGAGATCAATCCAATATTGATAGATTATTTCTAATTTCAACCAAATAAGAATATAGTTACCCGTATTTTTTAATACACTTTTGCCCAATAATGATCACTGGGGTTTAGATATTGAGGATGAAAAAAATAAGGAGACTACTGGGAATTGCTTTTATCTGTGCTTTAGGTTTTTATTTTCCAACCTTTCATCCATTTATTACTAATAATATTTTAAATAATACATCAGCTGAAAAAACAAATATTCACTTATCCAGTTATAAAAATTCTGACCCAATAATTATAATTAAAGATTCAGACTTTACTTCTCTAGGTTTGACTGGTACGGGTATTTTAGAAGATCCATTTCTGATTGAAGGTTTGAAAATTGTCAATTCTAATTCAAACCTAATTAGTGTCATTAATACGACAGCTTATTTTATAATAATTAATAATTTCCTCGATAGTAAAAATAGTCAAAACTCTGCTATCCATATAAGTTCAACAGCCAATGGTATAATTAAAAATAATATAATCAAAAATAGTGAAACGGGAATAAATATAGCTTCATCTGATAAGATAGTAATCATTCAAAATTCAGTTGAGGAATCCTCCGTAATGGCAATACACATTGAAAACAGTAACGGAAATACCCTTTCTTTAAATGATATATCTGAAAATGGCATAGGTATAAGTTTTGAAAGATCTTCAAGAAACATCTTAGCAAACAATAATTTAAGAAAAAATAATGAATATGGGGTAAAATTAAATTTTGATTCCTTCAATAATACAGTTGCTTGGAATAATTTCGTAGAAAACAATCTCGAAAGCAATTCCCAAGCACTAGATGATGGTAGTAGCAATGTATTTGTCGGGAATTATTGGAATGAATGGATAAGTCCAGATGAAGATAGTAATGGAATTGTTGATCAAGTATATAATATAGATGGGCAATCAGATAATGTTGATGAATTTCCTCAAATGTTATCAAATGACCTTATCCCAAATATTAGGAATTCTTCATCAAATTCATTTTTTAATTTTCTTACTGATTCTAACTCCTTTGTATTATCATTTCTAGCTGTAGGGATCATTGGAATAGGAATGATATCGTTTAAAGGGATTCTTTTAATGTTAAGAAAAATTAAGATGAATCGTTTAATCAAGGATGTATCAGTAGATTTGATAGGATATTCATCTCCAATAATAATCTCTTTAATAAAGGGTAGTGAAGATCCAGATGCGGATATTGATGAATCTTACCCTCCAGAATTGCTAAACTATAAATTTATTCTAAATCCTGTTAGATTAACTATCCTGAAATTGCTTATTGATTACACAACTTATCCTTCATATTTAGTTCGGGAAATCCTTGGAATTTCCTGGGGAAGTTTTAGTGGGCATATTGAAGTGTTGGTAAAAAATAATTTAATCATTTCGAAAGAGGAATTTATTGATGGATCTCCGAAGCAAGTTTTGTATTTAGAAGTCCAAGGGATAACAATATATAATAAACTGCAACAACTCTTAAAGAAAATGTTCGATCTCAAATAATTCAAAAGCTGATCCAATTGTAATTAAATTTTATCACTCAGTGAAAATTAGTGGAGGTTTTCGGTTTATATACTATCGTACAATAGTTAATAATATGCAAGACATAACAAAATGGGTAGTAGTATTTGTACTTCTAATAGGATTTATCAGTGCCCCCTCATTAGCCAAAACTGATTTCAATTTATTGAATTATAATGAAAATAAATCTAATAATATTGTACTCAATGGAATTTCATATACACCTCATGCAACTATTTCTATTTTTAATACGGGAGATTTCATCTCATTAGGATTCAATGGTTCTGGGACATTAATTGATCCGTTTATGATCGAAGGTTTAAATATAACAAGTTCCAGTGCTCATTTAATTAGTATTAGCAACACGGTAGCATATTTTACCATTATTAATAATTTTCTTAAATCCAATAATTCACCCGATTACATAGGTATCTTGTTAGAAAACGTTGAAAATGCGGAAGTCTCATCAAATGTAATCCTAAATGTAGATCAAGGCATATCTCTTTCCGACAGTAAACATATAAAAATTGAAAACAATACCATTTCAAACATTAACGCAGCGGGTATAGAAATATTCGGTAATTCAGTGAATAATCTCATTGTTAATAATCAAATTTCTAATGCTAACGATGGAATTAGTATACATGCACCAAATAATCAAATTTCTGCAAATAAGATTTATCAGAACACTATAGGAATAACTCATAGTGCAGTTAATAACATAATTGATGGTAATATTGTTTATAATAATTCCCTAGTAGGTATACTTTTAGAGAATTCAATTTCTATCCACATTTTCAATAATTCAGTTTACGAAAATGGTGCACAAGGCATTTGGATAGGGATGTCCAATAATATCTCAATTAGTTATAATAAAGTTTTCAAGAATAGTCCAGATAGTGCGATAAATCTTTGGCAATCGACCAACTCAATAATAAACCAAAATATTATTTTTGAGAATGAAGAAATCGGAATATTATTAGAGGGTTCGACTGAAATTGAAATTTATAAAAATGTGATATATGATAATGTCAATTTAGGTATACTAATTGTAAATTGGGAAACAACAATTTTTTCGGAAAATAATAATATTATCGAGAATGATTTTTTAGGTAATAATATTGGAAATCTGGTTCAGGCAACTGATGATGGTTTTGAAAATATATTTTCAGATAATTATTGGCATGATTGGGATGGATCCGGCCCCTATAATCTTGATGGATCTGCAATTAATCAAGACCCGACTCCTAGCACTACAGCCCATCATATATCTCCACCTATATTGGATATTCAATCAGATTTCGTCGTATCTGGTAATTTAACCATTTTATGGCAAAAAGCCGATGATCAATACAATCATTCAATCATTAATGATTATTCTCTCTATTATTCTACCAACAATGGATCACCATGGGAATTAATTGTAGCTGACTTAACTTCATTAAATTACACCTTTGACACATCCTTTGTCCTTGATGGGTCAGAAATTTCTTTTATAATTGAAACAAAAGATGAGCTCGGATTTAAATCTGCTGGATTTTCTGAAAAAACCTATCTCGTTGCCAACTCAATACACAAACTCTCGACACCTATTTTATCTGCACCTACTGGAAGTATACTGAACAATTTAGTAACTATTGAATGGAGTCACTCTATAGATACGTGGAGTGGACATACTGTAACTTATTCAGTTCATTATTTTGCAAAGGGAGGAAGTACTTGGATTGAACTCGCGTCAAATTTGACTAACAATTTTTATGTGTGGGATACAAAGACGATTGTTGATGGATCATATCTCCTAAAAGTAGTAGCGACAGATTCAGAAGGAAATACAGCAGAGAATGTCTCTGTTATGCTTTTCGAAGTAGTAAATAATATCAAAACTATTATCGATCCTGTAAGTTCATCAGTATTTGATCCTACTAATTCATCTAGAACCGAAAACGCAACTTTACCTTGGAGTAATATCCAGATTATTATTCTATCCTTGAGTGTAATTATAATGTTTTACAGAAAGAAGAGAATTTAGTAGCTGGAGATGAGGAATCAAATGAATATCGACCCGTGGGATGATGTAGATTTAACTACTTTCAAGGAAAGCAGATTTTCAAGAGATTCTATTCTAAATTTTATAATTCCTATTCTGAAAGAGTTTATAAAAATTCTTGGGATATTATTCATTGTATATTTTGTGTATATCACTGTAATTATTCGAATAAACTGGTTTGCATTTTTTATATTTGTAATTCCTATAATACTGTTTATCGATCTGTTAACTGGGAAATTCGGCATTTGGAAAGCATTCATGAGAGAATTGATATTAAGAGGAGCCTTGGAATAACCGTTTGAAACGCCTCGATCGTAAGTGAACGTGAGCTAAACATCTCCAGATAAATCGATTTTTGAAAGAATTTCGGTGAATTTATTGTACGTTTTTAAAAAGACCCTAAAGATATATTGAACGAAAATATAAGGGTCATCGTTAAGTTGAGACCGTTTCAGAGCATTATAATACGCAGATCGTTTTTTATAATCAATGATTATCATTGGAAAATTAAATCTATTCAAAATAAAATTCATAATCAATCTACTTATCCTGCCATTTCCATCACCAAATGGATGAATGGAAACAAACTTTTGATGAACTAAGGCAGCTAATTCGACTGGATGTAGTTTATGCTCTGATCGATTGAACCATTCATAAAAATCACGGATCATGTCCGCAACTTCAAGCCCCAAAGGAGGTGTATAATCACTTCCCTCCATACCTACGTCATATTTGCGATAATTCCCAGCAATATCATACTTTGTGTCCTTAAACAAATCATAATGCCACTTTAGTATGATAGTTTCTGATAATTCACCTTCATATTCAACCATATCGTAAAATACATTCTGATGGTTTTCGATTTCTTTAATATCATTAATAGGTTTGTTACTCGGTGATATCCCATCCTGAAGTAACAGCTTTGTATCATGTAATCTTAGAGTATTTCCTTCAATCCGATTTGAGTTGTATGTAAATTGGACGGCAAAATCAGAAAAATTCTTTTTTACTATTGATTTGGGAAGGTCTTTGGCCACTCTAAAGAAGTTCTCTTGAACAAGATCCAATTTATTAAACCAAATTTCGCTGTAAATCTCCCTGAAAAACTCAGCCTTTATTTCATTAATATTATCAGGTATCGTGGATCCTAAATATTTCTCTAGCCGTTTCGTTTTCCCGTCAACCCGATAATTATGAACTAAATAGTAATACGCCTTACCTCTAGGTTTTTTTTTCTTGATTGCTACCATGATGCTTCTTCCTCAATCATTCATCTGATTGATCATACTACAATATAGTCCCCGCAAATTTATAAATCTTGCTCTTTTTGACATAAGTGTAGGGACTATAATATATTGGTTGATGAGTAGATAGTTTAATGTTTAAAATTATACTGATTTAGCTTAGAGGGGACATACCTCTAAGAACTGTTTGAGCACTGTAACACACTTGTAATGATTTCAACTATTTAATTTGATCATGGTATCACGATATTTTTCTTCTGGCGTTTGACTAATAAATAATTAAATTAATAAAATAAATGTTAAATCACTAATAATTTAGCAGTATAACAAAGCTGTTCTAGGTATTACCCCTTCCAAAACTTATTTTACAAAACAAAACGCCTCGATTGTAAATGAAGAGGAAATTCAAGAAAGTTTTAATTAGAAGTATCTATAAACTAGAAAATTTATATTCTAGAAAGTCATTACAATATACATATGTCAGAACAACCAGACAATAACGATCTCAAATCGGGAAAAGAAACTTTATCTCATGTAGAGACAAGATCAATTTCTAGTACAAAACCTGTTTTCAAGTGCCAAGATTGTGGAACAATTGAGGATATTCCTGCTGAAATCTTAGTAAATATGGAAAATGATGAACCCTTTCAAACACCAGTTCATCACGACAAACCAATGCAAATCAGTGTTGTTGAATAAATTGGTGTAATTAAAATACCTACACTATACGCAATCAACGATTTTATGCACTAAATCGGTTAAATATCCATTCTCCTTACGAATTTGTAAACAATTATTCAAATTTAATGAAAAATATGTTGTTACATATGCGAGGTATCACAGTCGTTATGCCAAATTATTGAATTACAGGTGGCGTATATTCAAAGTATCAATAAACTAGAAAATTTATATCTTAGAAAGTACATACTATAATTGTCATTTGTTAAATAAGACAAATGACATCCCCCGCTGGGAATAAGTCTTTTCCAATTGGGATTATAGCTCTAAACTAGAAAATTATTAAATTGCAGATAGTGATTACTAACTGTCAAAATAAATTATCCCATTAGCCACTTTCAATCGTCGAATATTATTTCTCAATTTTGTCAGATGAGGAGATTTTGTAAGTTTTGACTGGGTGATTCAGGGGTCAAAAAGTGGATCTAAGCTTGTGGCCAGGACAGATTGATAGTAATTTCATGTTTTGATAATGCTTGTTCCAAATTGTGCAAATCCCCCTGAAGGTGCTCGGGGATATTGATGATCTTGTTATGTAAATCAAGTAACAAATATTCACTTAAGAAAGGCAATACCCAAATCAACCCTGGTCCTTTAATAGATTTGAACATTCCTTGTCTAAAAATTATTAATCTCTGAGACTCTTTAACCACTTTGATCCCACTTGCTATTATGAATATTATGAAAATAGTAATAACTAGAGGGATCCATTGCATGAAATCTACCATTGTTTGAAAATATGTAATTATGGTTAAATAAATTTTCCCTGAAATGCAGTAAATGATTATTGAATATGTTTATTATTTCCATATAATTAGGTAGAGTTAACCGAAATGATTATTTCGAATGAATGAGTACGATGATTAATGAAGAGATCGAACAAAAATGAGTGATGAATAATTGTAAAAACAAATAATTTTAACCATGAAATTTATATGTTCGACAGTTTTCTTTCAATAAACTATGCAATATGGTCACGCCCATCATGATAATTCGGTTGTTAATTACGAGTACCACGTCATTCGAATTGGTAATCACGATTTTTGTATAGGATGCACTGCAACTCGATCATTTATTGCATTGACATTACCTCTTATCATGATCCTTGTGAGCGCATTCTGGTTACAAATAAACGATCGGTTCTTCCTCTCACTTCTTCCCCTGTATCTCTTAACCATCACTATTTATGTCTATGAGAATCATTTGGTACAGAATAATCCCAAGAAAAGTATACTGAACAAGCGCTGAGATAAGTGGGTCGAGATGTCCTCCGGTATAATACTCATAGACATAAATAGTGATGGTTAAGAGATACAGGGGAAGAAGTGAGAGGAAGAACCGATCGTTTATTTGTAACCAGAATGCGCTCACAAGGATCATGATAAGAGGTAATTGTAAAAACAAATAATTTTAACCATGAAATTTATATGTTCGACAGTTTTCTTTCAATAAACTATGCAATATGGTCACGCCCATCATGATAATTCGGTTGTTAATTACGAGTACCACGTCATTCGAATTGGTAATCACGATTTTTGTATAGGATGCACTGCAACTCGATCATTTATTGCATTGACATTACCTCTTATCATGATCCTTGTGAGCGCATTCTGGTTACAAATAAACGATCGGTTCTTCCTCTCACTTCTTCCCCTGTATCTCTTAACCATCACTATTTATGTCTATGAGTATTATACCGGAGGACATCTCGACCCACTTATCTCAGCGCTTGTTCAGTATACTTTTCTTGGGATTATTCTGTACCAAATGATTCTCATAGACCTGTTTGACCCTGCCAAGAGCTATTTGATGTTAGGAATGATTTTAGTTCTTACTATTCCACAATATTTCTTCTATATCCGCAAAGTATTCAAAAGAAAAGAGTTCACTCATAATAAAATCAAGTTTGTTATCCGTGAGTTCTTTTTAATTGGTAATTGGTTCCTGCTCCTTCTTTTGCCCATTAACAATCAAATCCAAGTTTTGGTATCGTTTTTTATTGTTTTTGCTATTGTTACTGTTTTTCTTGGTCTCAGAAATTATAGCAATAAACTGGTGGCTGAGAATTTTCGATTGTTGGTGGGTGATGACTGTAACCATTCCAAATCATCTTTTAATGATATTACCTCTTTTCGCACTGGGGGGCCTGAAGTCCACGTTAATTCTACTAATACCATAGATAAAGATGAACCCCGCAAGATGAGTGCTGCTGCTAAGAGACGTGAACGCGGATTCGGAAAACTGAGAGCTCCACCTAGTCGTAAAAAAGATTTACTTTGGTGGATAATTATTCCCATACTTATCTGGTCCCTCTGGTCGAACGAGGCACCATCCGAGCTAATCATTTTTATGATGGTCGTTTTCTTAATACTTTATAAATATAGAGAGAGTTTGCCTAAATATCCGATTTGTTGCGATTTTATTGGTTGAAGGTGGTCTTTCTGAAATTTAATATTTCCTTGTTAAAAGGAAAAATCGAGCGATCGGGTGTTTTTGGTTAGTTTCACTTTTAGGAAAAATATATAATATAATTTTAAAAATACAAAAAATAACACTTTCGGAATCCTCTATCTATGGCTATTGATCATGTCTCGGCTGAGATTACGTAATAGAGATTAAGATTAAAACACAATATTTTTGTGTACATTTTTAATATAACTGATTTACGTAAAGATAGAGCTAACTGAAAATAATATTTGTTTGATCTATATTTTCAAAATTTCTTTATATTCTTAAACTATTTATCGGATGAAGATTTTTATAACAACTTCTCTTTCTTGAGGTTATGTCATATCAAATTATTACACCAAAACTGAATATGAGAAAATTACTGAGAGGCAATACACTAATACTTCTACTTCTTTTTATGGCATCATTAAAAGTTCATGCAAGTGAAACTTGGGTTTATTATGAATCATTTGACTTTTCCGAATCTATTGAAGAAAATGGTTGGGCAATTGAGGATAGCGGAGATCAGAACTTGATCGCTGAAACAAGTGCTGCAGCTAAAAATTTAGGAGATCGAGGACTTCATTTGAAATCAACTCCAAACGGAGTTGTTGATCTTACACTTAATCTTAATGTACCATATCATATAAGTCTCGGCATAGATTTTCAAGTTTTCAATGTTCAAAATTCTGTAGGCATTAGAATCTTAATTAGTAGTGATGATAACTTTATTCATTTGGACTACGGAGCCTCCATTTCAGGTTGGGAAACGGGGTCTCAAATATACAATCTGGTATCAGAATTCCCTCAGGGAAGTTGGGTGGGATTAAATAGAAATTTTCAGGATGATATTAACGAAGCATTAAACGACCCAAACTCCCCAGTTAGCAATTTTATTCCAACAAAATTAGTTAATATTTTCATATTTCAAGATGGTGATGGCGATACTCAAAGAGAAGTTTATTTGGATGAATTAAAAGTCATAGCAGGTACTGATTATTATGAGGGTGTAACCCATACAATATATTACAGTCAAGTGGACTATAGAGTGACCACTGTGACTGAATCAAGTGCTGAAAACGGATTTTCTTTTCTTGGTTGGTTCCTTTTCATCGTCACTGCGATTGCTTTTTTTGTCAAAATACATGATAAAGATAAAACTAGAATAGAAAGTCGTTCTGTTTCTGGTATTGAACCTAGATTAACTAATCAGGCCTCTGTTGCTCTAAAATGTAGTAGTTGTGGTAGTGTTAATGAATTGGGTGCAATATTTTGTGGAAATTGCGGTCAGATGTTTTGATCAAATGATTTATTGAGCATATTCTCTCAGGAATTAATTTTAATATCTGAAATTTAATTATCAATATCATTCAACTTATCTCCCAATCCTATCTTTAAATCTCTAATACGTTCCATCAATTTGTGTCACCTCCAATTACGAAAAGTGCACCTATGACAAAAACAATAATTCCCAGTAAAATTTCAAGGGCTAAACCATTAGGTTCCTTGATGCCTTGGGATTTACGTAACCTGTGTTCATCATGCCTTCGTTCTCGTTTTTCATGCTTTCGTTCTATTTGTGCCAAAGTCTGAAATTCTTTAAGCAAATCTCTATCATGATATTTTAAATTCTCCTCAATCAGATTATATCGATAAGTATCAGAATATTTTTTCTTACACACAGGGCATGTATTATTTGTCGAAATCCATCTTGCTAAATGCTTTTTGTGAAAAACTGCTGTGCAACTACATGTTTCTACGTGATATTTATTTATGATTTTACTTTTACAAATTACGCAGATTGGTGTTACAGCTTCAATATTTTAACAAATATATTTTTGATCTTTAATCTTTCGTGTACATGTTCGATAACTTTCCAAACTTTAAATATTAAAAATTCTTTGAAATACGTAGTATGCTCATAATACGCATATTGTAAACAGTCAGAGGTTTAAAGATAAGGGGATTATCTGATCAGGAATATTAATGACCAATGACAAATCAGTTGAAAATCATTTGCTAAATCTGTTTAATCTCTTTTGAGTGATATTGAGGATTACGAATGCAGTTAGAGCAATAAATAAACCCACGATATTTAGATTGAGTGAAGCACCACTTGATGATGGAGGAATTGTGGAAGATTCGCCCAATGTTGTAGGATCAGGCGAAGCTGTTGAAATGATATTTTCAATTGCGAAGCTTAGCGAAAAAGCTTCAATACTTGCTCCTTCAGTGTCTCTTGCCACAACCTTGATTATATACTCTCCGTTGTTCACGGTAGTCGTATCCCAATTGAAACTTGTGGATGTGAGATCCAGAGCGAGAAACTCCCATGTGTTTCCATTGTCATTTGAATAGTACAGGTCATACACCAACTCGTGTCCCCAGGAATCGGTTGCCTCTAGCCACGAAATAGTCATTATCCTCGATTGCACATCATTTGGACTATTTACTGATAATGATAAAGTGTGAAGTGAATTGGCAATTTGATAAGTATCGTTAGTTATCACTTGGGTCACAAAACCTAGTTCATCGATACCCTGGACTTTGAAGCTGACATTGGTGCCATCTGCAATTATTGATGTGTTTAAGGTGTAATTCATTTCTGTAAGATCTGAAACTACTGTAATCCACGAAATTCCATCATTTGGAGAATATAGAACACTGTAAGTTATTGAATGAGAGAAGGTATCGACACTGTGATTCCATGAAATGAATACATTTCCGCTTAAAGTTTGATTATTATTATTCTCGATCGTGAGTGAAATGGATGACATGTGATTTGGATTGGCATTTGGTGTGGGATCTTGATTATTTGCGGATCCATCAATAAGATATGAACCAGATCCACTCCAATCATCATAGTAATTATTTGAATAAATATTACCACTACCATCATCATAACCATTACCCAAAATATGTCCTCTGAGTTCATTAAACATTACATTGGTTTTGAAAGATGATACCTCAGTATAAACTCCATATTCGTTATTATTGTAAATAAGATTGTTTTCTATGTTATTCTCCTTTCCATACTGAATTGAAATCCCATTTTTAAAGTTATCATACACTATATTTTTAGCTATAGTATTATTATATGGAGCTTTGTCTTCCTCTTCAGGTCCTAAATGAACTAAGATTCCATTGTTATTGCTGTATATTGTATTATTAATCATTAAACTATTGTTTGAAGCTTCTATTGCCAAACCATTTTCATTATTATAAAGAATATTCCCAACATATGAATTGGTATTTGTCACACCCCATGTCCAGATCCCATTTCTCCCATGATGCGCTATATTATTTGATATAATATTACCATAACTTGTATCACCTTCTCCCAAGTAAATTCCACCTCCAAGTCGAATACCTCCCCAAGCATTGTTAAAAAGGGTATTATTTGAAAATACACTCAAAGATGAACTTTCGGCACGAATACCTGCCCCATCATTATCATGAATGATATTGTTCACTATGGTATTATAATCAGAAGTTTTTACATCGATTCCCATTAAGTTATTATTACGGATAATATTATTTTCTATAACTATGTTATCAGAATTCCCAATAGTTATTCCCATATTTTCTAATCCACCAAGACCATCAATTGTATTATTCACTATTTTTCCATTTTTAGTATCCCATAATGAAATACTAACAGAATAAGCTGCTGAATGTGAGTTTTTGAATATACCATCTCGTATAATAAAATGTGCATCGGTGTTGAAAATATCAATTAATCTTCCACTTGATGCTGTAATATTATAACCTTGCATAAGATAAGGATCATCAGCAGTCCCAACCCCAGTAAAATAACCACTTGAGGTAAAACCACTATTACTAGAAATAATAAATGGAGCTATTTCAGTCAAACTATTAGTAGATAATCCCCTATCACGATAACCAAAGTAGTTATCAATTGCAGGAACTTGTATTAAATAAGTTCCAGGCCAAAATAAAAGACCAAAAATCAAAATGAAGAGTTCGATCCTTGGCTGTAAGTTTTTTGGATTCATTTGATATACAATCCCACAAATTATATTTAAGTTATCTCGTGATTTTCAACTTGGAAATGGATATATAGCTATTACCAACATGAAAAAGGACATACATTTTATATTATCTTAAAATTTCAACAAAGTAATTGTATCCTCATCCAAGACACAAAATTTGGATCGTATTTTACTCAATTTTAGTAATTCAAATTTTAATATCCTTTTTTAATGGTTATACTAGGGTATCAATGGTTTTATTGGTAACCGGTCTTTTTGCCTTTTTATCGAGATTAATTTTACCTCAACCCTCAGACAGTGACCGAGAAATATGGGTGGATGTCCGCCAAAAACTGCAAGCAGTACTCATTGAAAATAAAATAATTCCTGGAAGCCCCATTTCTATTTCCACATCTCAACTAAAACCTGTATTTCTAGATGATAGTGATTCGCAGGAATTGAGCATTCAAATCAATCCTACATTTATCCAGGAATTAAGAGATATTGGACTTGATGGAATTCTGATCTGCTTATATTTGTTGAAACAACGAGAATCCTATTGTAGTATCAAGGTAATACAAAAGCATTTGAACATTCCGATGACCACAGTTTATCGAAATATCGCGAAATTGGAAAATTCTCAATACGTGGATTCGCAATATTCTTTCGATGATTCTGGAAAAGCATATTATAAAATTACATATCAGGGAGAAGAGCTAATGTTTGATTTTTATGATCTTATACATCTGCCTGGCACATCATCTCAACAGATTGTTACGCAAATTGCAAACGTATGTAGCGGTTGTGGTGCTTCATACAGTACTATTATGGATTTTTGTGGGGAATGTGGGATAAAATTATAATTGGAGATCATATGATAAGACAAGCGATTGATTGTCTCTCTATTTATTTGATTTGCTAATACATTAGATATTTTATTGAATTTGAGATAATCTAGATCGAGAGTGCTTAAGAAAAAGAAAGTAAGAAACAAGATTAAGAACTAAGACAAATTCAGAAGATCGATCGATAATATTCTTCAAAATTTTCCAAATGCGTAGTATCATCCTAATACGCAATTCAAAAAATATAAATGAAGTAGAAATCAATATTCGAAAACCAAAAAAAAGTCCTTAGAGGGGATATACCTCTAAGAACTGTTTGAGCACTGTAACATATTATGTAAATAATTTTGTAATGACTTTCAACTATTTTATTTGGGATCACGATATTTTTCTTCTGGCGTTTGACTAATAAATATAATAAATTAATAAAATAAGTATTAGACACTAATAATTTAGCAGTATAACAAAGCTGTTCTAGGTATTACCCCTTCCTAAACTTTATTTTACAAAACAAAACGCCTCGATCGTAAGTGAACGTGGGCTAAACATCTCGTTGAAACTTGACGCTTACACCCCGTTTCTTTCAAACGGATTTTTTTTTCAATGATTTCCATAATCTCGTCCAGAATAGAACTTGGTAATCTTCACAGACCCCCAAGTGGTATAGACTTATACACATGGCTAATGGAATTAGCCGATGTAATCAATTAAATCTCAACCAACTACTCCAGAGTGGATGAATAAATGGATTATTAAATTAGAAATAAAAATATTTGAAAAAAAAAAGTTGTTCGATATCTCAAACTAGGTTATTCTTTGAAATGCGTAGTATGCTCATAAGACGCACTTCAACATTTTCATTATATTATCATTTCACTAGACCATTACTTTTCCTTATCTTGTAAAAGTAAATCAGAACTACCATAGTAACCAATCCTGGCAAAACATTAATATCAAAAATCCATTATCAACT
>MDVR01000172.1 GCA_001940725.1 Candidatus Heimdallarchaeota archaeon LC_2
TCCCGGTATTTTTCCCTTACGATACGGATTATTCACCAGTAAATTCATTTTCTAATACTGATGGAAAAGGTCATTCGCAACTTAAATTCCACCTTCAAAATAACTTTAATGTTATTCAAGAACATCTAGATTTTACAAAATATGGAAACCCATCCAATAGTTTAATTGCAATTATTTCTCCACAAAGGCATTTTACTGATTTTGAGATTAATTTTCTAGAGGATTGGACCGATCAAGGCGGGCATGTAATAATAAGTGGAACCTCCAAACATGTCAAAGATTTATTAAATGACCTTAATGTCGGTTTTGACATTAGTAATTCTAAAATAGTTGATTTTCAATCTTCTTATGAAAATCCTAATTTTGTTCCCATATCTTTTGAAACTGACCCTCAAACAACATTTACAGCAGTTGCTCCCATATCTATAGAAGTAATTTATGATTCATCCCCTAAAATAAAAATAACTACATCATCAAGTGCTGAAAAAGCTGCTTGTATTGAATTTGATGGATCCGGTTGTAATAAAACACATTCAATTGGATACATAGATAATAATGAAAATATGGCTATTATCTTAGATAATTGGCTACTTAGAAATTTTGTAATTGAGGGGTCTCCTCAAAATTTATTGTTCATAGAAAGTATCATTAGTAACTTTGGTGCTAATATAGAAAATATCATAATTGACGAAAGCCACTATAATTGGGCACCATTCAATAAAAAAGGGGTAGAGGTTCTTGTCAATAATTTGAGCAAATCTCAATTTTATCCGCCTATAATATTCCTATTTTCAGTTGTGTTTCCAATCTTACTAGTTCTTATGAATGGCAATTTCACAAAATCTAAGATGGATGGAAAAAGCTCCATCACTCTAAAATTAAGAGATCGGATAGATCGTTTGTATTTGGATAAAATTATTGCAGTACCATTATCACTGGAGGAACAGATATTGGTTGAAGAAAATTTGGAATTGAATGCTAGAAAGAAATATTATTTTCAGTATGTTGCTAGTTATTATCTGGATATGATAAATGAGAAAGAACTAAATGATATGATACCAACTGAATTGATAGATTCTTTGAATGTGATGAAACATGAAGTTTTCGATATGCAAACAGGTTGGGAATTAATTAAAATAATCAATTATTATCTTGATAGGCCTAATGAAGGTAATAAAGCAATAAGGAGTTGACTAAAATATGGAAGAAAAAAGAATAAAAAATATTAGTGTAGTGAAAGATATTGTAGATAAAATAAAATTTGAAATCCGTAAGCGGATTGTAGGCAATGAAGAAAACATCGATTTAATTTTGACGACATTGTTTGCTGGTGGTCATGTACTATTAGAAGGGGTACCTGGGATTGCAAAATCATACTTAGCCTCAACGATAGCAGAAGTCCTAGGTTTTAATTATAAAAGAATACAATTCGTCCCCGATCTTCTACCTGCCGATATACTTGGATCTTCCATTTTTAATCCTCAAAAACAGGAGTTCGTATTTATCGAAGGTCCTATATTTTCTAATATTATCTTGTGTGACGAAATAAATCGAGCTCCACCCAAAACCCAAGCTGCATTATTAGAAGCCATGCAAGAACAGCAAGCTTCTATAGAAGGAACGACTCACAGTTTACCACAGCCTTTGTTCGTAATGGCCACTCAAAACCCGATTGAACAAATCGGTGTATATCGGTTACCTGAAGCACAGGTTGATCGATTCATGATTAAACTTAATATGAGTCTACCTGGTTACAAGAATGAAGTAGAACTTCTCCGTTCTAAACGGCTAAAGCTTACTCCTGCCATAAATATTGTGACAAATCGAGACGAAATTGTAGAAATAAAAAACATTGTTGAAAAAATAGAAATCTCGGATATAGTTTTAGATTATATTGCACGACTTGTAGTCCAAACCCGATTCATACCCTCGCTCAGCCTAGGTGCCTCTCCAAGAGCAAGCATTGCTCTAATGATGATGGGACGAGCTAGAGCTGCAATGGTAGGCCGTGATTACGTAGAACCCGACGATATTAAACAATTATTTTATCATGTGATTAATCACAGATTAATTCTGACTCCTCAAGCGGAGATTGAACAAATTCCGATTAATCAAATTATCGAAAATGTGATTGAAAACACTCCAATTTCAATATAATTTTGTGATAAAGATGGCGTTTGAGATACCTTCTGTAAATGAAAAAGCAGAAACACAACTACCCAAAGTGGTGATCACTCAGCCTGGTATCCTTTTACTTATTATCAGTATGATAATATCGATATTTGGGATATTAACTGAATCACCAATATTTATTATTCCTGGATTATTACTTCCAATAACGTTTTTAATTTTTGTTATTAGAATTTTAACAACGGAATTACAAGATATTGATGTGTCAGTTTCTTTTCCATCCACTCAAATTAAAGCAAAACAATTCCTTGCAATCCATGTAAAAATTTCAAATGAAACAGAATTAACTGGACTGATAAAACTGAATGTTTCAGACGGTTTATTTCCAGTTGTAAGTACTCAGATTTCGTTAATGACAACTGGAGTTTCTAAGGGGTCATCCTTTCTATTTTATGCACCCAGAAGAGGTAAAGAATCTGTCAAATCAATCAAATACTTTTATTACGGTATTCTTAGCCTATTTTATTTAGAAAAACAAGTGGATTTAAACCAAGATATTACAGTCCTACCCCAAGCTCAGAGAATAACATTACCTTGGAACCAAAAACAACAAATATTGGATCGGTTAACAACAGAAATTACTGTAATGCGGAAAGGCAGAGGAAACGAATTTTTGTCCTTACGGGATTTTATACATGGTGATGATGTCCGATTTATCCATTGGAAAGCTTCAGCAAAGTATAATAAAATAATTGTGAAAGAATTTGAAGAGCCGGTCTCCTTGAGATTTCTAGTAGTTTTGGATGCTTCCCTGTTCATGGCTGGACCTAAATTAGAGTTTGCTCTTTCATCCGCAATCGAGCTTGCGGAAGTTCTTCAACGATCAGATCATTCTGCAAATATTTTAGTACATGGAGATAATTTTGATAAATTATTAAACATCGGGAATTCTATAACTGCCATTCAGAAGCTTGCTCTTGATTTGCATTCTATTAGACCTGAAGGGACGGAATTCAATTATTTCACACTACAACAATTCATTAAAACTAACAAATTAATGGGATCAGTTATTATATTGATTACTGATGTTGAGCAAGATATTCCTGTTATCTCTCAAGGTATCGGATTGTTAAAACCATATTACCAAGCACTATTCTTTCATGCATGTTCAACAACAGGTTTTGGAACACTTGCATTAAGTCATGTTAGAGACTTTAATTTCTATAATCTAGATCAATTATATTATAGACGTGAAATCATTGAACCCAAATTAAAAAGGATCTATAATGATCGAATAGATGATTATAAACAAATAGTAAATGCAAGGGGTTCACAATTTCAACTGATTGAGAGTTATAATACAAATATTCTATTAGAACTAAACAAAGCAATAACACTTCTATCAAATCGTAAACGGAGGAATACAAATGCGTGATGACCCTATAGTATACGAAGATTGGGACGTAGGGTTCTCTACCTATTTCAAACCTAGATCAACAAAATATTTTGATTTATTGTTGTCAATTATCATAGGTACTATAAATTTGATAGTTGGTTGGTATTATCAAATTTCCTTTATAGTTTTCTTATGGACCTTTGTTTTAATTATTGTAATATTATTTGAAGGACTGTTCGATCAAAAAAATCGGAGTGCCTGGGACCGAAGTATTGTTTTTGTTGTAATGGTTGGAATTCATTTTATTTCAAGTTCTCAAACTGAGTTACTCAATAAATTTGAATCTGCTCCATTGTATCATTTAACTATAGGAGTTCTACTTGCAATAAAATTACTTCTAATACCAATAACTGAAACCACTCTAACTCTCGCAGAAAATATACTAGTACCAAGGAATGCTAAAGTTGCAACTTTTCTAAATGATCAAGTAAAACGCTTACAATCTACAGATTATCAATTAGACACCCAATCAGAGTTTGATCTTTCTTTAAAAAAGCTACAAAGAATGATTGTATCACCATTTTTTGTAAGCTTGCTAATAATTCTCTTTTTGAATCTATTACTTTTGATATCTAATGATTCTATCAGTTTAATTTTATTCCTAGTTTTTATTGGCCTAATGTTGATTAACGGTATCACACTCTCTGCAGTACTATTAGTAAGTTATCTGGAAAAAAGGTCTTCACAGAAAAAAGAAGAAAAAATAGAATTACCGCCCCCACAGGATGAAGTGTTCATAGATCACACAAATCGAATAATCTATCTTGATACTTAATTTAAACATAAGAGGGTATTTTAGCCATCAAGATTTTTTCAAAGCTGATGAAAAGTATATGTATTTTAATTAAAGATAATTCCATTTTATACTAATAATCCTTTTTTCAAAAGAGTTTTTTAACGAATTAGTGTCCCAAGAGAATAAACAAAGTAATGATCGATTTGACGCCTTCATTGTAGGGAAAAACAAAAACAGAGTATTTGTGGTAGATCGTGGTCGGTGTAAAGGTTGTAATATATGTGTAGCAATTTGCCCTTACGATGCAATTTTCATGAGTAAGGAAAAATCCCATCGTGGGTTCATTTATCCTATTGAAAATACTAAATGTACTGCCTGTAAGCAATGCTGTTTGGCCTGTCCTGATTTTGCACTTTCGGTGCATAAACTAGATGATGTTCTGGAGGTATTAATGTGAAGGCGTTGCCAATTCTTTCCCAAAAACGTATCTTAACTGGTGATCATTTCCAATCAGGGAATGTATCTGCTGCTGAAGGTGCGTTAGCTGCAGGACTTCAGGGTTATTATGGTTACCCAATAACACCAAGCACATCGATTATGGAACATGTTGCAAAACGGCTTCCTCATTTGGAAGGACATACTGCTTTCTTACAATGTGAAGATGAAATTGCTTCAATTACTGCAGTTATTGGAAGTTCATGGACAAGACAGAAATCTATGACAGCAACTTCAGGTCCCGGTTTTTCATTAATGCAAGAAGGAATTGGTCTGGGATCTTTTACAGAAACACCCCTTGTTTTAGTTAATGTAATGCGAGGTGGACCATCAACTGGATTACCAACTTTTCCTGCTCAGGGGGAATTGATGCAATCTCACTTTGGGAGTCATGGGGATTATCTAATACCCACATTTGTACCTTCCAGTGTACAAGAATGTTTTGATTTTACTGTCGAAGCTTTTAATACGGCTGAAGCGTTACGTACACCTGTATTTGTACAAAGTGATCAAGTACTTTCTACTTTGAAAGAACGATACACTATTCCCGCAAATTCTGATATCGAAATTATTAATAGAGGAGTTCCTGATAGTGAAAAGGTAGTATGGAAGGGGGAAACCATTTCTTCAACTCTTGTTCCACCAATGAACTGTTTTGGTGAAGAAAAAAAGGCTTTTTCCACAGGTCTAAGTCATGATGAAACAGGGCACGTCGATTTGACTCCTGGTACATACAAAAAATTAGTCACACGATTAGATGCTAAAATAAGGACATATCAGCACCTTCTACCACAATCAGAAAAATATGAAATTGATGATGCTGAATTAATAATCGTTGCCTATGGGAGTACAGCTAGATCTGTTAAGCGAGCCATTAATTTAGCTCGGGAGGATGGAAAGAAAGTCGGTTTGTATCGATTAAAAACGATATGGCCTTTTCCGGTTGATGATATGAGAAAAACAATTGGAGATCGTCCAGTTTTAGTCGTAGAGATGTCGAAAGGACAATTAATTTGGCCAGTTGAGAGATTCTTAAGGAAAGAAGTTAGCCATTTAGCAGAGTACTTTGGATCCATTCCACCACCCTCAATGATTGTGAAGAAAATAAATTCAACCATGGAGGTTATGAATTAAAAGACACAAATTGATTTTAATAAACTTGGGCATAATTAAGAAGAAAATTTAACGTCTAAGATGTTACAAACATGTGTCACAAACAATGAGTAATTTTGAAGAAATCTCTAAATACATCCTAATCATTCTCTTAGAGGCAAGAATTATAATTTTGGAATTCATCAATATCTGATAGTATATATTTACTATCAAATGATTTAGTGAGAGATTTCAAAATGTCACTTTGAATGGAGGACAGAATATATTATGTGATCCCGATGTAATTGGAAATTGGTTAATAATGCTCGTTTATACAATCCTGGCACAATCCATGTGAGAATTGTAATGATGGAACTTTTAGGAATTCATGCAATTTTTTCCATTCACCTTTTCGATCACGTATTTTCTGACAATGGGTACAGATTGAAATAATCGAATCTTTGGTTTTAATTGTCTCTAAAGACTCTTTTAAATTAACAAACAAATCATTATCATATTCTTTAATCATCGCCTTATCAGAGATATCTATAGCTATTAGTAGGTAAATGTTTGATTGTTGGTAAAGTTTTATGTCAAAAGTGTAACTTTCAACTAGGTTTATTTTGAAAATAAAATTAATTTTCCTTGAAATGTACTTTATTGTTATCGAATAAAAAAATGTCAGAATTCGAACAAATAATTTTCAAATAAAATGTTAGATTTCATATTGATTTTTCGTACAATGGGTGATAGATCCCTCTATCCTATATCGAACGAAGAACTTACGATAAATTAAGAATGGAATTTACTCAATGACGCTGATATTATAATAGTGTTTGAAACACAAAGTCGCCAACATCAATTAATGTAGGTAACGATTTGGGTGGGTAGAAGGGTCGTTAAGGTCACACATCCTAGCAGATCTATTCTTGTAAACATATAAATATAATCGATAATAAACTATTAAATATAGACTAATTGGAATTAATTATTGGTGAATAAAAAAGAAAAAAAGATTTCAGCTTCCAATATGAAAACAGATGAATCTTACATTGAGAAAGATAAGATTGCAACTCTTCAAAAACAAATTCAACAACAAAAAGTTGAAATACAAGATATTACTTTATTGAAAGATAAAGCCATGAATATAATACAGAATTCACCCATGATATTTTGGACTTTAGATAAGGAGGGTATATTTACTCTATCTGAAGGTGGATCATTAAAACAATTGGGACTGAAACCAGGTCAAGTAGTTGGAATGTCTGTGTTTGATGTCTATAAAGATTTTCCAAATATAATAGAGAGTCAACGACGAACATTAGATGGAGAAAATACTCAATATTTATTCGAATTGCAAGGTAGTCAATATGCGGGTGATGAAGTCAAAGTTGAGAAAACCTATTTTGAGAGCAAAAATGTCCCACTTTTCGACGCCAACAACCAGGTGATCGGATTATTAGGTGTAGCTTATGATATAACTCCATTGAAGAAAATTGAGGTTCAACTAGCAGAAAGTAAACAACGATATAGCACGCTAGTCTATGAAGCACCTTTAGCAATTATTGTCTTGAAGGATGGATATGTTAAATTTGCCAATCCAGCTTCTTTAAAATTATTTGAATATGATTTTGAAAAAGAAATTCTAGATATAATGTCTGCTAAGTTACTGGCATCATCGGTTAGAGAAAAATTATTAAAAAGAACCAAAGATCGAGAAGCTGGATTAGATGTGGTCAGTGATTATGAAACTATTGGTTTAAAACGTAATGGGATCGAATTTCCAATGTTCGTCTATGCTAGGACTATAACATTCAATAACCAAAGAGCAGTAATGACATTTTTTATCGATTTAACCGAAACAAAAAATTTGGAAAAAGAAAGGGAAGAGATTCATCAGCAATTATTAAAATCGCAAAAGTTGGAAAGTTTAGGGGTTCTCGCTGGCGGTATTGCACACGATTTTAACAATATACTTGTTGGAATAATTGGGAATGCTAGTTTGGCAGAGGCTCGACTAGAAAAAGGTTCAGATGCACTTTATCTCATCAAAGAAATTCAAGATATATCAGAAAAGGCAGCTGATTTAACCAAACAAATGCTTGCTTATACCGGTAAAACTAAAATTGATTGGAAAGTAAGTAATTTGAATGTTATAATAAAAGAAATGAATCACTTATTAAATGTTTCAATTTCTAAATCTATTCAACTGAAATATGACATGGATGATGAAATTGGGTTATTTGAGGCAGATGTAACTCAAATCAGACAAATAATATTAAATGTTGTAATCAATTCTTCAGAAGCTATTGGTGAAAAAAATGGAGTTATTTCGATTATCACAAGAAATCAGAAGATTGATTCAAATTATACTGTAGATTTTTCATTTAGCACTGATCTTAAAGAAGGAGATTACATCTACCTAGAAATATCTGATAATGGTTCTGGTATACCAAAACACATCATAAATCAGATTTTTGACCCATTTTTTTCAACAAAATTTACAGGAAGGGGTTTGGGATTATCAGTAGTTCAGGGTATTATCAAGGGACATGGAGGAGCAATTAAAGTCTATTCTGAAATGGATAAGGGTACATCATTTAAATTTTTATTCCCTAGGAGTGAAAAAAACCAAGTTGATAAAATCGAGGATAGCACCGAAATCGCAGATAGTGAAATAATTGGTTCTGTTCTATTCTGTGATGACGATCCAACAATTACGAAAACTGCAGAGAATATGTTACGATATTTGGGTTATGAAGTGATCATCGCATCTAATGGCAAAGAAGGGATTGAATTATTAGAAGAAAATATCGATAAAATTAAATTAATAATATTGGACCTAACAATGCCAATAATGAGTGGAAAGGAAACCTTCAGTAAAATGAGAAAGATTTCACAAAATATACCAATAATTTTATCGTCTGGATATAATGAAGTAGAAATTGTTGAAAGGTTTGTAGGAAGAAATTTAACTGGTTTTCTTCAGAAGCCATATTCCATTGATAAATTGCGTCAAACAATTAACAAGGCATTCAATCAATGATTGGTTTGTATGGGTTATTACATGAAAGCTAATTTGAGGATTTTTTATGTTTTTGCAAAGAAGTTTAAATATTAAACTTACATATCTATAGTATATGCGAAAAGATTAAGAGTAATTAACTCTTTACACTCTGTCAATGTCTGGTAATGGCAAAATAAAATCAAAAGGAAAAGGAACTAAATTAAGTTTTATCATAGGGAGAGGATTTGGAATAATAATTTTACTTACTTTAATTGTTGGTGCTGTTAGTATCATTGGAATTCAGAATACAAATGATGAATATTCAAATTTCCTTGATAATGCAAATGTAATTAACGAAGTTTCAATGGAAATGTTGATTGACGTATTAAAAGTAAGGCATGTGGAGAAAGACTTCATAGCAACAGGAAATATGACTTTAATAGAGGTTCACGATGAATATGTTAATCGTGTTATTGTTGGTGCGGACGATATAATTAATATTGATATTAATCAAGGTATGTCAGATCTTGCTCTGGAAATTAAAATAGATGTTATTGCATATAACAATATCGCAGATGAGCAATTTGGTGACTATGTTGAACGAGGTGGAGGTGTGTTTGGTTCATCCAGTGGGTTGATTGGTGAATTAAAAGTTGCTTCTGACGAGATGGATGATATGATTATAGCAGATTACGCTGCTAGCTCATATAACAATACAGTAATGTTTCAGATGCAAGGATTACTAAGCGATATAATGCAAGATGAAAAGAATTATTTATTGAGCTGGAACTCTGGAGAGGGCGCTCAGGTGCATATTACATCGATGACCGCTCGCATCACCGAACTTCTTACAATTGTAGATGCCCAGGGCTTAACTGCTCTTCGGGAAACTGAATGGCACAATGACTGGATAACTTATCAATCTGCATTTACAGCCATTGTGGAGATAGATACCGAAATGGAACAAGAGCAGATAATTTTCAGTCAATCTGCAGATGAATTGGTAAGAAAAATTGAAGAAATTGAAGAGGAAGCCATGCAAATTGGAATTGATACACGAAAAGTTGTAGAAAAAAGTGTAGAATCAATCTTGCTTCTATCAATAGCATTGGTTGTAGTCTCTATACTAATTGGAGTAACTTTAACAATATGGATAACTCGAGGAATTGTAAAACCTGTTTATGAGATAGAGGCCGAAGTTGAATTAATAGGTAATGGTGATTTAACCAGTGAATTTGCATTCAATAAAATACCTTCATCGGAGTTAATGGTACTAGGTGATAATGTCGATAACATGAAAACATCATTAATATCGATTATTGGTTCCATTGCAGGTGCTAATAAAATATTAAATGCGGCCTCTGAGGATCTATTCTCTGGTGCAGAAGAAATCAATGCATCTGCTGAAGAAGTAGCTAGTACTTCTCAAGCAATGAGTAATGGGGCTACAAGCCAAACAGAATTAATTGCTGAAGTGAATGACGATATTCAAACACTAATTCAAATGGTTGAAGAAATTATTAAGAAAATTCAAACAAATACAAGTGATGTTTCACAAATCGCTCTACAAACTAACATCCTTGCTCTAAATGCGGGAATAGAAGCGTCGCGAGCTGGTGATTATGGACGTGGTTTCATGGTTGTTGCTGAAAATGTTAGAAAGCTTAGTGATCAATCAAAAGATGCAGCTGAAAAAATTGCCATGGTTGCAGATGAAATTGCAGAGAATTTACAAAAATCATTTAATAAAATTTCTAATTCAATTGTCAATATAGTAAGTGTCTCTGAAGAAACAGCAGCTTCTGCAGAGGAAGTTGCAGCTGCAGCAGAAGAGATGACTGCAACAGTTGAGGAGTTATCGTCAGCTGCCCAAGAATTGACAACTCAAGCCGAAGAATCTGCAAAAGTGATTGCAACATTCAAAATTAACTAATAAATAGTCAAAATAAAAATAAAATTAAATAATAATAAAATAAATAATCAAAATAATAACTCAAATTAAAATAAATCAAAATAAATGAGCTCACAATTTACAATTTTTATTTATAATAAACAATATTGCATAATTTAATAATAATATTAATTCAAATTAATTACAAATTTTTTGATATGTTTGGGTTGATACATTTACTAATTTAAACATGTGTCGAAACGTTTTAGGAACAATTTCAGTTCCACCTAACACTAAATATCCTTTGCAATTAAGAGAATTGTACATCTTAATATAGATCAACTCTGGATTCTCGAAATATATCCAGACATTTCTTGCAAGGATGATATCTATCTTTTTAGGAAATATGTCTGAAAATAAATTTAATTTGTAAAACCTAACACTTTTCTTAATATGTGATTTTATTTTATATTGATGGTCTCTATAGGTAAAATACTTTTTAATTTCAGATTCACTCAATTCTTTAAGATGATGTAGATTATAGTATCCTAATCTAGCTTTAGCTAGTAAATTATTATTCACATCAGTACTGATAACTTCAAACCTTGTATTTGAATTATTATGATTGATAATGGCTAAACTATAAGCCTCACATCCAATTGCGGTTGCTGCAGACCAAAAGGTAATTTTTCTTCTGTTACCCAAAATTATTTTAGGTAAAATTATTGATTCAAGATATTCCCATGTTTTCCTGTCTCGCATAAATTGTGTTACATTGATACTTAGTTCTGTTTTAAGCGAGGCAATTTCATTCAAATTGAGCTTTAAATATTCAGAGTAATCAGTTAGAGAATCCATTTTTAATTTGGATATCCTTTTCTTGATCCTACGGTAGATAAAACTGGGTTTGTAATTAGAAATTTCCGGTGAGTGAGAAGACATAAATTTGATCATCATTTCAAGATGAGAAAGGTCTTGAGCAATTTCAACAACTTTTTTGTTTTTTACTATTTTCTTGTAATGAGTTTTTCTACTCTCTAACTCTAATTTTAATTCTTGAATCCCCATATTTTGTAAATCATTGGAGAATACATCTAAATCTTTTCGGTTTGGTGTTGAGATGGCAAAATCAATATTTTCCTTCTCAGGTTGTATGTTTGATATTTCAGTTATATCTGTATTTGAAACTAAATTATTATTCTTGATTCTTTTAATAAATTCTTCTTTTTTCTCTTTAATCGCTTTTTTGAATAGTTCAGGATCCAAATCCTCTAGATTACCAAATATATCTTCCATATTCTTCCTTTTACAAATTTTGTTGGATCGTCCTGGTGTTTTACTCTTGATTTCTTTAAGATAAAGTTCTTTTTGAACTGCAACTTGTCTTTTATATTCTTCCACATCTGATTTTGCAAGATCTGGATCTATTTTAAAATAATCATCCATTTTTTTTGCAGGTTTTTTTTCCTTTCTAACACTTCTAATTTCATTTGACTCTCGAATATTGTTTTTGGTAATTCCTGGTATCGATATTAAGTCATCTAATCCTAAAAGATTATCAATATCATCTAAAGGTAAATGCTTTTGTTCTTTTTTTTCCTCATTTTCATTGAGGATTTTAGTAGTAGAGGAATTCAAGTTTAGAAAGGTAACGGTGATTTAATAAATAAATAATTGTTAAACAACAAATATTTTTCTAAACAATCTAGGAATTTAATAACAAAATCAGAGTGATCTTTATTTTCTGAAAAAATTAAATATTTTTATTATTCTTTTAACTGTAAAAAAATATATAAAATATTTATCAATATAAAAAAAATTAATACAATGTTTTAAGAATTTGAATGCCATTATCTTAAAAATATTAGGAACTAACCATTAATGGATAATAAAAATTTGATTGATTCACAAATCAAAACTAGATACAAAACTGTACTACTCGGTGATAGCAAAGTGGGAAAAACATCAATAAAAAGAAGTTATCTGGGTTTTGATTTTATTGATAATTATGAGATGACTATTGGTATGGAAATTTCTACTAAATCACTAGAGAGGAATATTTTACAGATTTGGGATCTTGCAGGACAAAGAGGATTTAACAAAATTTTTGAAGACCACTTTAAACATACCCAAGCAGTTGTTATTGTCTTTGATATTACAAATCCCAAGTCTTTTGAAAATATAGATAAATGGATTGAGATGATAACTATTAAGAAAAATGAACTTTTACCCACTGTAATTGTTGGCAATAAATCAGATTTAAGAGGGAGAACTGATGAGGAGGTTTCCTACAAATCTGCAATGGATTATGCAAATTATCTTTCTAATAATTCTATTTATGAAATTCCCTATATTGAAGCTTCTGCGTTAACAGGTTTAAACATAGCATATATTTTTGAACATCTAATTTATACATTAAATGAGATATAGAATAAGTAATTTTCTGAAAATTAGGTTTAATATTCCTGCAAAGTAATATAATTATGAAATATATATTACTTACTTTTAGGTAGTTAATTGAAAAAAATTATCATTTTAATCATTTTTAACATATAGGCTTATCAATTAAGTAGGCATAATAACTGATTCATGATTAAGAAGAGTAAAAAGAACAAAGTAGCAACTGGAGCAACCTTATCATCTCTTCATGGTCCAAAAGGGACTGGGAATGCATTATCTAGGCCTAGAGATAAAAAAACTGGGAAGAAGACCAGTTATAATGTTCAACCAATTGTTCTCAAAGGAAGAGATTTAGAAAATTTGGATTCAGTTCTAAATTTTCTCAATCAATTGGGTATTTCTGTTTCAGCATATAAACGAGGCTATTTGATTCGAAGAACAAGGGCAAGAATTGGAAGGCTTAGACTTAGTAGCTATAAAGAATATTTAGCATATTTAAAAGTAACACCAGATGAAATTAAAGAACTGGAAGAAGCTTTAAGCATTAACGTAACCAGATTTTTCAGAAATGAAGATACATATGATTTTATTAGAGATTCTATCCTTCCCACTTTATTCGGTAGAAATAATTCCAATAAAACTTCTGAAGTAAAGATTTGGTCTGCCGGATGTGCTGTTGGGGCAGAACCATATTCTCTAGCAATTTTATGTAGGGATAAAAAATACCTGAATCGTAAGGTTAACATTCTAGCTACAGATATAAATATAGAGCTAATTTCTATAGCCCAGAACGGTGTATATTCTCCCCATTATCTAGCCGAAATGACCAGTCGAGTTGCTACCAAATATTTTTCCCTTGATAGAGATCAAAATTATAAGGTAAAAGCTTCAATAAAAAGAATTGTCAAATTCCAAAGATTAGACTTAACTAAGGATCCTTACCCTAAAAATTACGATATCGTAGTTTGTAGAAATGTCCTAATTTATATTGATTCTAAAATGCAGCAACAAATAATTGAGAATTTTTATAAAACACTTAAAGTAGGTGGTATTTTGGTATTAGGGCGAACTGAAACCCTTCGTGGTAAATGGAAAAAGAAATTCATACCTGTCTCGCCTAAACACAGGGTGTATAGGAAAGTATAGTTCCAAAGGTGAGGGATAAATATCAAATTTTATTGGAAAAATGGAAATTCATGACTGAATATAGAGCCAGAATTGGTGAAATTATCATTGGAAAAAAAAATGACCTACTAGGGGCGATTGCCCTTGGAAGTTGTGTAGGTATAGTTATTTATGATATAAGGTTGAATATTGCTGCACTGGCGCACGTCGCACTACCAGAGGAATTATTCACAAGTCACAAAAAAACGATAAAAAATATAACCTTTCCAGGTCGTTATGCTGATACAGCAGTTGTAGAGTGTCTGCGATTGTTGAAGAAAAAAGAGAAAAAAGGAGTGAAAAGGACAAACTTGAAAGCAAAAATCGCAGGTGGTAGTAGAATGTTTGGAACTAAAGGATTGTTGGGAGGGGGATTGAACATTGGTGATAGAAATATAAAAGCATCAATTGAAAACTTAAAGGCAAATAAAATTCCATTGGAAGCAAAAGATGTGGGGGGTAATAGTAGCAGGACAATAAAATTTGATTTAGCAAATTTTGATTTGAAAATCAAAAAAGGGGTTAAGAACTACAAAATTTGAGATAAGAGGGAATTATGAATGAAATTTAAGGATCTAAAAATTTTAATTACAAAAATATATGATTTTTTGGAATATTCAGCTCAATCAAGCAGAAAATATCCTTAATCTTTAAATAATTAAAACCCTTTATACTTGATTAATTTTTGTTAAATCTGACTTTCTCTTTTCAGGAACAAAATTTTCAGTGATTAAAATGATGAGTGCAGTTGAAAACACCCAAACTATGGATAATGAATATTTAACATTCTATATCGGAAAGGAGTTAGTCGCAATAAAATTAAAATTTGTTGAAACAATTGAATTTATTACAGAAATAATTCCAATTCCTCGAGCGCCACCTCATGTTACAGGGGTTGCTAAAATAGAAAATTCTATCATTCCCATTATTAATCTTGATGTTCTCTTAAACTGTGATGTAAAACGAGATGACGAGAGCCCAATTGCAGTAATCATATCAATTGACACGGCTGTTTTCGGAATTTATATCTCAGAACCCCCAAAAGTCACAACCACTGATCTTTCAATGTCAGAAGTAACAGGATACAAAAATGGAGAAATCCCAATTCATTGGTTTCTTGGACAAATGAAACTTGACGGACTCTCATTTTTTGTTCTTGATCCAACAAAATTTTGGATTGGATTGGGAACATCTGAAATTGTTGGACCTTCATCAAATATTGATTTAGGTACAATTAAAACAACTTCAACCCCCGCAAAAATTGAGGAACCTACTTCTTCAATATCAGAAAAAAAGCCAATATCAAAGAAAGAGTTAAAGACTGGCCTAAAAAAGAATAGCAAAAAGAAAAAAGTCGAAGATAAATCTGAAGTAGTTACTGAAGTAAAATTAGAAGAGCTTGATCCTAAGACTGATGTTAAATTAGCAGATGAAATTGACGAAAAAGATGATGCCAAAAAGAAGAAAGTAGAAGAGCAATCTGAAATAGTTACTGAAGCAAAATTAAACGAGCTTGATCCCAAGATTGATGTTAAATTAGCGGATGAAATTGACGAAAAAGATGATACCAAAAAGAAAGGCAAAAAGAAAAAAGCAGAAGAAAAGTCTGAAATAATTGTTGAAATTAAATCAGAAGACCTAGATCCTATCGTTGATCCAAAATTGGAAAACAAAACCGAAAATAAAAAGAAAGGTAAAAAGATAAAAGCAGAAGAGAAAAAGATAGAAAACACTGAGGGTGATTCCCAGGAAGAAATTAAAAATCCTTGAATGTAAAATTGGAGATATATTATGTCAAATTACGCTACAATTGAATATCCAGAAATCAATCTCATAATGAATTTAAGTAATAATTGTTCGTTATTCCCATTAACTGCTATTAAAAACATAAAAAATATATCATTAAGCTCTTCTGGATATACTCGTGGTATTTGTGAAATAGAAAATAATGTAAGCGTAATATTGAATTTTGCTGAATTCCTATCTATAATCCCTCCTACAGACCAAAGTGAACAAATTCTCCTGAAAATAACTGATAAAAATGGAGATTTTGGTCTAATCATTCCTACTCCTAAATTCATTTCGGGTGAATTTGAATTCAAAGAAAATTCAAAGTTAGATACAGCTAAAAACAATTATCCAATTGTTTCATCTAGTTATTGTACAATCGGGAAAAAAGTTTATCTTAGAATTGAAAGAAATCAAATTTCAAGGAGGTTAACTGACGAAATCGCATTTTATTTGACCAGTAAATGGAGTAATTCAATTCCTAATTGGTCAAATTTACCGGATGATAATTTAGCTATAATATTGAAAAAATCAATTATTGGTCAAAGCAGTCAATCAGCATTTATGGGATTAAGAGCAGATACTAATAATATATTACGATGCAAAGTAGGAAAATATGAATTTTCATTTTCTGAAAAATTATTATCTGAATTAATTATTTTTAATCAACATATTACCGTGGTTCCTAATAGTCCTGAATGGGTACTTGGTGCTTTTAATTTTAATAATGAGAGTTTACCACTCATCGATTTAAATATTTTATTCAATTTGGAATCACAAATTCAAGAGACTCAGTTGGTTGCAATTCTAGAGATTACAAATTCAGTAAAAATTGGTTTATTATGTAATTCCATTAACAGTATGGAATTACCTTCAATTAATCTTGTTCAACATGTTCCACAAACAAAGAATATGAATTTTCCATATACTAATATTACAGAATTTAATGATAAATTTGTTTTCTCACTTAACATTGAATTTCTTATAGATTCTATCAATAATACTAACATACAAGAAATTCAAAAAAATTGGGAATTTTGGAGAGAATTCTTAAGCTCTGATATTAAAAAGACACTTAAGAGTCTACAAAGCCAGACAGAGATTGCTGAAATTGAAAAGACCCAAGAATATATTGAAATCAACTATCAGAAAATCAATATACTGATTGAACTTTCAGATGATATTTCATTTTTCCCTGATGAAAAAGGGAAAAAAATTGATCTTTATCCAAAATATTGTACGGGGTTAACAAATTTAGGCAATACAGTTAGTTTAGCAATTGATTTTGCCTCTTTTCTTAAAATTGAAGAACGAGCGATTGAGGAAAATATCCTCCTTAAAACTTCAACAGGTAATAATAATTTAGCATTGCGGATCCCAAAACCAAAACTTGTTAGATATAACATTGTAGCAAATTCAAGTCATACAATAGATAATAGTAAAAATTCACTGAAAATTCCATCATCACAATATTATATAATTGATGGAAAAATATATCTCAAATTCGATCAAACAAATTTATTCGAATTTTTTAAAAATGAGTTAAAATCAAAATTATCATCCATGTGGGCAAATTCATTACCCAAATGGGAGAATTTCTCAAATGAGAACTTGGCAAAACTAAAAATATCAAAGACCAAAATATCAAGTACAAAGGACCGAATTGCACCTGTCAAGATATCTAAAACAAACAAGTACTTGATTTGCAAAGTAGGTAAATCATTCTTTGCAATTAATGAAAGCAGTGTTTCACAAGTTATTTCAACTTTGGTCAACCCAACACATATTCCAGATAGCCCACCATGGGTTGATGGTCTAATTGAATTTCAGAATGATGATATACCGTTATTGAATTTATTTAATCTTCTTCAAATTTCAGAAACTAAAAATTCAACTAAAATTACCGTTGTAGTTTCACATTTGAAAAACAAAATCGCATTAAGATGCAATTCAATTTATCAAACAAACTCTTTAGAAAAAATTTCTCTTAAACAGGAAGATATAACATCAATAAATCTACCTTATTCTAATCTTTTTGAAATTGAAGGTGAAATGATTTTCCTTCTCAATTTGGAGTTTATAATACAGTCAACAGAAATCACATCTCAAGATCTTATTTCTAAGGATTGGGAAAAGTTACTTACAATATCTTCTGCTAATTTCCAAGATAATCAAGTTTTAGTTGATAAGAGCAAAATTTTTGATAATGATTCAATTTATGCAGAAATTCATCAATCTGGTTATTCAATACCATTAAATCAAATTTTATCAATAGAAGAAGTGTCAAACAAAGAACGAATTTCAGTTGAAAAAATTGAATTTGTTGAGTATAACGGTGAATGGGTTCCGTCCTTAAAAATAGAATTAGAATTTATTAAAAAACGAAAATCATCCCATAATATTTCACTTATATTGCAAATAGATGGCTTAGTATTTGAATTACAAGTCGATAATCTTAAACTAATAAATCAAGGAAATCAATTAATTAATGAATCTACCTGGAATACATTACTTAAAGGTGTAAATCCAATAGGATTGACCGTACCAGTTGGAAACGATGAAGGCCTCGCGTTTGGAATTGATTTAGCAACCTTCGTTTATTCATCGTTTAATAGACTAAATAAGAAAATAAACAATATTGGTAAATTTATTTCTAATATAAAAGTTGAACCCCCCACTGGAAGTAGTCGAGATTCCATAATATCAAAAGAAATGGCCCAAATTTGGGAAGACAATATAGAATTATATCTTATTATTAATAATAAAAATAAGGAATTCAAAAAATTTGCAATGCAAACTGAATTAATTTCTGACATCACCTTAGAATTACCTCCTGATACTGAATTTCTTAATTGGACATTTGGTTCATCCAAATCATATTTCTATATCAAAGTAAATAAAAACGAAGAGCATGAAAAGACAATTCAAATTCCTTCGAATTGTTATCTTCAAGGTATTGAGAAGGAAAATATTAAGAGGGAAAACGGTGATACATTTCTATTAGTTGATGAGGAAAAAATTCCGTTATTAACTATAAAAAATAAAAACAAAGGCGAATAAAAATGGCAAAAATAATGATTGTAGACGATAGTAACTATTTACGAGCAACCCTTCGAGCAGCTTTTGAGAAAGCTGGATATGAAGTAGTAGCTGAAGCAAATAACGGGGACGCAGCTGTGGAAACATATGCTAAAGTTAGGCCCGATATAGTGACAATGGATATTGTAATGCCTGGAAGCAATGGTTTACAGGCTATTACCAGAATTATGGAATTCGATAAAGATGCGCGAATTATTGTAATAACTGCATTAGGACATGAACCGATGATCCGAAAAGCGCTTAGTTTTGGTGCATTGAATTTTGTAATAAAACCTGCAGACACAGAAGAAGTTTTGCAGGCAATTGATAGTGTAGTAAGCGGTTTATAAAATGTCAATTGAGGAAATTAGATGGGGTCCATGGATCGATGATATGGAAAGAATCATTGAATCAATGGAAACTGGATTAATTCTGTTAAATAAAGACAATGAAAGTGCTAAAGGTATAGAACTTGTAAAAATGGAACTTCACAGTGTTAAGGGGTTATATGATTCTGTTGGACTCAAGACAAGTACCCAAACAATCTATGAATTAGAAGAAAACGTCCACCAATCCGGTAATCAATTAAGTGAAAACCTAATAAGTATGCTATCAAAAGCTTTGTTGAAAATTGAGGAATTAACACATACTATCGGAAATGAAAAACCCAAACCCGATCAAATAAGTGAAATAGATATAAACATGGGTTTTGAGACAATACTAATAAAATTTGGAAGTGCTTATTCTATTGAAATTGAAATCGGTGGGGATAGATCTCTTCGTTCTGCAAGAGGACTTGCTGTCTACAATACAATAAAAAGGAATGCTACAATCAAATCAAGTAATCCTCCTGAAGAGGATCTCTATCTTGATGCCAAATTCGATACGATTAGTATGTTAATCTCTTCACGAGATGAAATTGAGGTAATTAAAAAGAAACTATTAGCAGTACCTGACGTTACAAATGTCGAGATTACAAAATTTGTTGAAAAAGCTTCTGGAAAATCAGATGATGTTGAACTCATAAGAGACTTGACCATTAGAATCCCTCTATCGAACATCAGAGCAATCGAAAACAGCTTAGCAGTATTATCAATACATGTAGAATCATTAAAATCCGAAGTGATTACTAAGACAGGAAATGAAGAAATGACTGGAATTGATAATACTATCGAAAGAATTCAAAACGATCTAAAAAGAATAAGAAAAGTCCCTCTAGATAGCATTACAACAACATTTCCTTCAATGGTTAAGCGATTAGCAAAGCAAGAAGGAAAAGAAATCGATTTTGTTATTCAAGGGAGATTTGTTACTTTGGATCGATCTCTCGCAAATCATCTAATTGATCCACTAACCCAAATAATTAGAAATGCGATATCACATGGAATCGAAACTCCAAGTGATAGAAAGAAAGCGAATAAGCCAATAGTGGGTAAAATTTACGTTGAAGCCCATTTTGATCGAAACAAAATTCAAATTAAAATTATAGATGACGGTAAGGGGATTGATAAAGAAAAAGTATTGAAAAGAGCATCAAAAATGAACCTCAAGGTTTCAAAAAATATTACTGATAAAGAAATATATAATTTAATATTTGAAAGTGGATTTAGTCTTTCGGAAGGATCTGCAAAATTATCTGGCAGAGGATTAGGACTTTCGTCAGCAAAAGATAGAATCAATCAAATTGGTGGCACTGTTAGTGTTGAGTCGAAATTTAAAGAAAATACTACTTTCATAATAGAATTTTCAGATCCAGATGCTTTAACACGTAATCTACTATTCAAAATAAATAATGAAACATATGCAGTTCCAACTTCTGAAATAGAGGAAGTAGTTATTGTTGATGAAAATGAATTAGAAATCTTATCATCAGTTAGTGGAAGTTATCCTTATGAAGGAAAAACGCTACCTGTAACAATTATGAGAAATTTGATTTCAAATAAAAACAATGGAAATGCCACCTCAATTCAAAATAATGAAATTTTATTAGTTTGTAGAGGTAATAAAAATCTTATTGGCCTGTTGGTTGATTCACTTGTGGATGAGAGATTGGTAAATATCAAACCACTTAACCAATTGCTACAGGATTATAAATTGTTCAATGGAACATTAGCTGGTAGAGAGCGAGAAGTAATTCTCGTTGTAAATCCAGCATCAATAATGTAAGTGATAATTATGGAAAATAAAACTGAATTTTCTCAAGATGAAATTGAAGCGTTTAAAGAATTAGGAAATGTGGGTGCAGGACACGCTGCAATTGCATTATCAAAACTATTTAATAAAGAAGTAGATATGAGTGTGCCATTTATACGAGTGGGCGATGTTGAAACAATTATTTCAGGTATAAATCTGAAAACAGATGAAGTAGTTGGTTTCACTGCAACTGAGGTTATTAAACCTTTAAGGTACAAGTTATCTGTTATATTTAAAGAAAAAACTATTCTATCTTTATTGGAATTATTGTCTTCAACTACAAGGACTGAAATAAAAAGCGAAGATGACTTGAGTGATATGCAAAAATCATTAGTTCAAGAAATTGGATCTACCATAATATTAAGGTATGTAGCTGCATTAAACAAAATGTTAAAAGTTGAATCTCTGCCGGAACTGGCTCCGATATTTAAATTGGAGACTGCGAGAATTGCAATCAAGGATTCAGGTTATCAGGAATCCGCAAATTTAATATTTATCCAATTAGATTTATTTACTGATGAATTAAAATTTGAATGTCATCTATTAATCCAACCTCATCCTGCATCTTTGGAAGGTTATCGCAAAGCATTTTTTCTGTAAAGTCAATATATAAATTCTCAATTATACTAACAATCAAGTATACCGGGTCTATCAATAATAATGAAATTCTCTTTTTCTAATATGAGAAATAGATATATCAGATATTCTAAATCATAATGGTGAGTTTTGATGTATTCAATTAATGGTGCACTTGGATTTAATTCCAAAAATACCAGTATTTCCATTAGGAATGTTGTATCAATTCCACTCAATATACTTGATAATTGAACGGCTACATTATCATATCTATCTGGATCTGAGGTGATCTGAAAATAAATTTCATGTGAAGCTAACATAGTTCTAATTAAGCTGATTTCAAATTTTGTCGGTTCTTCATTGTGGAAATTCATTATATATTTAATTGTTTCAAGAACTAATCCAAATCTAGTCGGAGGTAAAATTTCTAGAGAATTGACAAGAACATACAACCATTTTTCAATCGTTTGTGAATAAACAATATCAGATTCATAAAAAGTCAGTATTATGGTTCCCAAATCCGAAGTTATTGATTGAATTGGGAAATCTATTTCTTCCTCATCAACCCCAAAGTTCATTATTGTCATAAGCGGCTCATCTTTTATTATTAATTTGAAATCTGTATTAAGATCTAAATGAGTAATATAGAGTTTTTTCAGACCATATGTTTTTGAGATAATTTTCCCTACCCCTGGTATTGCAAATTTATGTGCTGACCGAACTGGAGGTAGTTCTTGAGCCTCAAATGCACGAATTGCAAAATTGCCGTCTATTCGTAAATTGTTGACCCCTGTGATTCGATCTTTACAATAATGGATGTCAGAATATAATACTAATCCGTTATCACTATTTTTTATTTTTTCGAAATGTAAAGCCTCATTCAATTCAATATTACGATTATTTTCACATAATTTGCAGTAATATTTTGTTATTCGGACAAGCTCACTCATTCTATTGCAATGTAACTGCATTATTAAATAAAAGGATATTTATTAACTTTTATAAATCTATAATAATAACTGAATTATTTTTCAATTTTATTTTTAAGAGATAAACCAATATGTTTAGCGATATCATCCATTCCAAGTATTTTATCAGCCAAACCCGCATCAATGACTGCTTTATTCATTCCATAAATAACTGAATCTTCTTCGTTGAGAGCAATAACTGTTCCCTTCTGTTTTTTGACAACTCTACACCCTTCTCTTCCATCTGCGCCCATTCCAGTAAGAATTACCCCAGTTACTCCTGAACCATAAGCTCTTACGGCAGAAAATAATGTAACATCAACTGCGGGTCTCACAAAATTTACCTTAGCTCCTTCTGTGATTTTAATCCTTGTAACACCTGAACTCTTATCTAATTCCATGTGGTATCCGCCTTGTGCAATATATACAGTGCCATTCTGTAATATATCACCTTCGGCTGCCATCTTAACTTTCATTCTCGCATTTTGGTTCATCCTTTCCGCAAAACCATCTACAAAACCACTGGGCATATGCTGGATTACAAGAACAGGTGGAAAGTTTGGAGGGAATTGAGATACGATGTAGGTTAACAATTTAGGACCCCCCGTACTTGCTCCTATTACAATCACTCGTTTATGGGTTTTTATCTTGGGAAATGCCCACAATTTTGACTTTGAACTTTGCAAATTTTTATTTGAAAGTATTTTTCTGATGCTTTCTACTTTTTCTCTAGTCTCTCTGCCTTGTTCGATAATTTTCCTATTTTTGTGTCTCACAGGTGAATAATTATTTATTTGATCTATTTGGGACTGAAATCGACTTATACTTAATTTGTTTAAGATGTTAACTCTATGAGAAATTATCGACGGATAATTAATTTCTCCATCTTTAATTGCAATTGTTACGGTATCTACTATCCCAAAATCTAAGGCTTTTGGAAAATCTACTGTTGTTTTATTATCATCATTACTTACAATTAGTACAGCAACAGGTTGTATTTTCATTAATTGCATAACAAATGCAAAACCAGACATGTCAGATAGTTCATCACCAATAATAACAACATTTGGCAATAATCTCTTAATATTTTCTAAAGCTTTTTTTCCACTTCTCAAATCACTTATTACCCTGACATTCATATTTTCATCAACAGCCCTAATTAGAGCATTACGCCTAACATTATCTTGGTCTGTAACAATAATACGGATACTCAAGTACCCAATAGTAATCAATTTTAGAATTAAAAATATTATTACGACAATCAATCTATTTGATAGAAGATAATAATTAATTACTCATGTTCCAGAATATCGTAATTATAACAAAACAATGATATGATAATTTATTTAATATATATTTGATATTTTCTTCGAACAAATTTAGATATGAAATCACTAATTAGCAATAAGCATATTAAGAATGAATGCATTATATATCTTTAAAGTTAATTTTTGGAGGATTAATCTCATAGCTACTGTTGCTCCCATATCAAACCCAGCGATGATTTCGGATAGTATTTCTCAAATATATGTAATACATCAAACTGGATTAGTTATTCTTTCGAGAAAATATAGTGCCGGATGTGTAAGTAATGATCCACAATTAATTGGAGGTTTTCTTGCAGCTCTTTTGACTTTTGCTAGAACATCAGGAAGTGAAGCAAGTAATTCTTGTCAATGGGAGGATGATGGGATGCATAAATTGAAAGATATCGGCATGAGCTGCAGTCGTTGGTTTATAAAAACAGAAGAAGAATATACAATCGCAGTTTTAGTACCATACAAATCTCAATTATTAGTTGAAAGAAAATTTGATGTGATTGAGAAAATTTGTATACAGACTCTTTCAACATTCATGATCTTTCAAATGTTCGACTTAAACGTAGATCAAGATATAGGGTATGTAAAAGATTATTCGGAGGATTTTGGTAATACAATAGATAATATCGTTTTTGAACAATTAAGGGAAGTATTTGGATCAGAACTAAAATTTGAAGCCAGCGGTGAAATTGAAGTATTTGAAGCTATTCACTAATAGATTAATTCTAATTTCATTGATTAAATAACTCCCGAATTATTGAGCCCATTTTACTTATTTCATATGGTTTATTTAGGAATCCCTTAGCATTTGATAATACTCCTTTTCGGACTTCTATTTCATCGTAACCTGAAGAAATTATTACTTTGACCTCTGGATTAATTTCAAGGAGTTTTTCGAACGTTTCCGTTCCTCCCATTTTTGGCATATTAAGATCTAATATTATAACATCGATATTATCTTTAAATTTTTTATACCTCTTAATGCCTTCTTCCCCATCTCTGGCTGTAATAACCTTATGCCCCATCTCTTGTAAAGATTCTTTTAGTACATTTAACACTGATGGTTCATCATCTACTATTAATACTGTTTCTGTTGCCGGCAAACTTGGGATATAAGTTTCAATTTCTTCTTCTTCAATTTCAGAACTCCCTAATGGTAAAAATATATGGAATTTAGTTCCTTTTCCAATCTCAGATTCAGCATCAATGAAACCGCTAGTTTGTCGCGTAACGATGTCATATACAACTGATAAACTTAGTCCCTTTCCAAGTTTAGTATTATCCTTTGTTGTAAAAAATGGATAAAATATCTTTTTGATAACTTCATCAGACATACCGATTCCATTATCCTCAAATATGATGTGCACAAATTCACCTTTTTCTATATTTCGGGATTTCAATTCATCTTTTGAAGCGAGTGATGCATTAATAGCTATAAAATCGCCCTTTTGGGGACCTTTTTGCTCAATGGAGGTTATAGAATTAGTTGCGAGGTTCAAAATCATTTGGTTAAGTTTTATTCTATCACCTAAGACATAGTATTTACCTTCTTCAATATTAACTCTTTTCTCAATTAGTCTTGAAGTAGCTCTTTCTAATAATGAAAAAGAACTGTTAGCAATTTTATAAAAATCAATGCTCATTACCTTGTCTGTTGACTCTGCTGATAAAGTTTGAAATTGCTTAACAAGATTAGATGCTTGATACACAACTTTTTGACTCTCTTTTAGATACTTAACATGCTTTGGGTCCATTGTTTCTGCATCTAATAGTGTCATTGAGAGATTGCCCCCTATACCCATTAATAAATTATTAAAATCTACAGTTATCCCTTTTGCAAATAAATTTAAAAAGGCCATCCTCTGCTTTAAATCAATTTCTTCTCTTGTGAAAGTCATTTGTTTGGGTACTTCAATAATACCAATAAGCCCATTTTCTCCATTCTCATCTTCAAATTTCTCTATTGATAACAATATTTGAATCGTTATATTATCTTTCGTTTTAAAGTCCGTTTGGAATTTGCTTACAGAACCAGAAAGTTTTATAGAATCTTTTATTGAATTGTGGTCTAGTTTGTCAATAAATAAATCTTCATAATTTAACTTATTCAACTCATGTTCAGAAAATTTTATTAGTTCGATCAATTTGTCGTTTGCAGATCTAAATTTTCCTTCAGAGTTTGTTATAAAAACTGCATCTGATGTTAATTTGAATAGATTACTGAATAATGACGTCAGATCAACCACTATTTAATTATTAGTTTATTTTCTAATAAAAACGTGTTTGAAGGTAAAATCTATTTTGGGGACAAATTGATCTCAAATATATATTAAATCACGAGACAGATATAATATTTAAATAAAAAAATTATAAGTTATTAATTTTTAATGGAAAATCTAATCGAATTACTTGTCTAACCAAAATATTATTGTAAGTTTATTTTTTTTATACAAACTATTAAACGAAAATATTTCTACATTTGAAGGATCTACATTATCAAAATTCAATTTTAGATCGATAAATCAATATGGTATTTTACTATTAACAATTATTTCAAGCATTATGATATTACATTCATTATTATAGAACTCCAAATTTATATTTTTATATATTATTTTTGCACACTGTTGTAATAGGATTGTATTGTGTTATCTAAGATCGAAACTAAGAAATATCATATTTTTAGTAAATGTATTTCCGCCAAAGATTTAGATAAACTGAAAGAATTACTAATTACTTTCAATATTGGCTTTAAGGTCAGAATTAGGTTAAAAGAGTTAATCCATCCTTTGAGTAAATCTCTATGTTTGATTTGGGGGATTGAATTATCAAAAATGAGCTCGAATCATGTGATGGTTGCTGGAATATTTTTTGAAAAAATTAATTTATGGTCTCTGGATGTTGTTACTACAGTTAATTTAATCTACACGCTATCAACATCAGATGAATGGAGGATAAGAGAAGTTGCAATAAATTTACTTTTTAAAGGTATAACGAAAGAATATTCCAATTATAAAAATTGCTTTACTCAACTCACAAAATCTGAGGACCCAAAACAGCGACGTGTTGCAATTCGTGCAGCAAAGCATATAGCAAATCTTTCAATAAAAGATAAAGCGATAAAACCTTGGATTTTTCTTGAAATCGAAAAATACTTCAGTGAAGAAAATGATTTTGTTTTACGAGCAACCATTGACACATTCTCTAGTGGTTTTTTAAGACATTGCCCCGACTTGATTATTGATTCGATTATTAATCTTATTCAAAATGAATTAAAAAACAAAACTAAGATCAATATTTTAAGAGCAATAAATGGGAATGTTGAAAAAGAATACGTTGAAAAAATTTTAAATATAATTGATTATTTTATATTAGAATCCAATGAAACTATCAAATATGCTCAATTGGCTGTATTAAAAACGATGTCTCGTGTTGACGTCAAAAAAATTTCAATATGGTTGGAGGAAAGGATGGCGATTGAAAATGTAGTTGAATTTTGGGCTCAATTAGCCGTTGAAGGTTTTATTGTCGATGATTATCTATATTAGCATGCTTAAATTGTAAGTATTAAATGATTAAAGTGTTAATGATACGTATAACTTTTCATATTGATTTTACTTAAGAGCTATTCAAAATTTTCATATTGATTTTACTTAAGAACTATTCAAAATAAACATTCATCTATGTCAATTTAATTTAATAGTATAATCAAGTATATAACTCAGATTGCAATTACATTTCAGTATTCTTTGAACCGCAAAAATAAATTCGAAAAATAATTATTGTTGTTAAATATCGTGCGGGATACAAACAGATGAGGTTTTAATCATAAAACATATCGATCTATTATTAGTTGAAGATAATTCAAATGACGTATTATCTTTTCATAATTATTTGTCCGATTCAAGGTTTGTCTATTATAATATCTCACACGTATCTTCTTTGAAGGCTGCATTGGACCTTTTAAGGTCGAATACAAATTTTAGTGTTTTGCTGATTAGCGTTTCATTAATTGGGACTACTGATAAACAGGGATATGAATCTATTTATCATATCATACCGAGGATCCCTATTATCCTGTTAACTGGCGAAGAAGACGAACCATCTTATATTGATCTAAACTACTTGGGCGCAGCTGGACTTTTTTTAAAAAAGGAATTAACTTCCTACTGGTTGAACACATTAATAAAAAATGTAATAGAACAATACCATAAACAAAAAATAATTCATCAAGACTTTGCACTTTATAAATCTATAATGGATAATGCGTCAGACGGGATAATCTTAATTAATAATGATGGAAGAGTTAACTGGGTAAATCGAGCAGCATGTAATTTATTTGGTTATAGCGATAAAGAGATACTCAATAATAATATCACTTTTTTGATGCCAGAAAAATATAGAGAACTCCATGTAAAAGGCTTAAATAACTTTGTTAAGACAGGAACAAAAAAGATAATTAATGGTCCACCAACGTTAGTTGAAGCTCTACACAAGAATGGTCAATTCATACCAATTGAACTTACATTAAGTGAAATCCACATTTCAGATAATTTGTACATAACCGGATTTTTAAGGGATGTAACTCAACGTATAGCTGCCGAACAAGCACTTGAGACAAGTCAACACCAATTATTTCAGTCAGAAAAAATGGAAGCTATTGGAAAATTGGCCGAAGGAATTTCTCATGATTTTAACAATTTATTAACAAGTATTATTGGTTACAGTTCACTCTTACAAGAATATGTCAAAGATAACAAAAAAGGTCTATCAATTCTCAATGAAATAATAAATTCTTCAAAAAAGGTTACGTCTATTATTGATCAATTATTATCTTTTAGTAAAAACAGAATCGATATCCTTGAAGAAATAGAGGTAAATGAAATAATACTGAATTTTCAAAATATGCTTCAACTGCTATTAGATGATAATGTTAACCTAGATATACGTATATCCAGAGAACCCGGTTTCATTTTAATTGATAAAGTCCGCCTTGAACAAATAATACTCAACTTAGTAATAAATTCGAGTCAAGCAATGCCCAATGGTGGAACTATATCAATTAATACTGAATTAATAGAAGTTACAAAAATCTTTAACGATAAAAATGATGGAAAATTAGCGTATAATGTCATGATTTCAGTCGAGGATGATGGGGTTGGTATGAATAATAAAACAATAAATCAAATATTTGAACCTTTTTTTAGTACTAAGAAGGATGGAACTGGCCTTGGATTAACAACTGTTTATAACATTGTAAAGCAATATGATGGTAAAATCTCAGTAAACAGTAAAATTAATATTGGTACATCCTTTAGAATAACTTTCCCAGGAATAAGAAAATCGAGAAATAAAACTGAAAATATATTGACAACTGATAATTTGCGATCTAGTGAGAGTAATAATCTCATTCTTTTAGTTGAAGATAATGCAAGTATCAGAAAGATGATATTTGAAGTTTTAACAGAAGAAGGATATATCACGGAAACTGCATCTGATGCTCAGGAAGGAAAACGAGTATTGGCTAATCTAAAAAATAAGCCTAATTTAATAATAAGCGATATTAAAATGCCGGGAACGAATGGTGTAGACTTCGTCAAATCTATTATCGATGATCTGCCAAATACTCAAATTTTATTCATTACTGGGTATTCCGATATAATAATTTCTGACGTAATTGAAAAAGTGAAATATGAAATTCTACCAAAACCTTTCAAAATTGAAGATTTAATAACAATAGTCAGACTAATGTTAAATTCGTAATATTTATTTACATTAAAAAAATAAGATTCAATGTTTTTAAGAGCTATTTTTACTTGATTAATAATTTATCCAATTCTTTATTTAATAAATGTTCAGTAGATGGATCTAGTCGATCAACCCTGTCTATTTCTGAGAAGTATTTGTGAGTTAAATTGGCAAATTCCTTGAGTATAACTCTGGTTTTAATATTATCAGATATTGCAATACCAACATAATATAAATCATCACTCACCTTATGTAATAGTATGGCACCTGCATCATGATCAATTGTATGAAGAGAACCTTCACTTAATAGAATTTCTCCTATAAACTCATTTATCGCAATGATAAAGTTACCAATTAATTTTGGATTCGTTTGTCCAGTGGATTCGATAGTACGTTGAAATAAAGTTTTTTGATTTTTCATTATCAATATATAGAAAAATTTAGCTTCAAAGTTCCGCTTTGTAATTTGAGAATAATTCTCAGTAAATAATGTAGAATAATTGATCCGTAATATTTTAAGTAGATTACTTCTAAAATTAATTTCTGACTTACTGGAAATATGACCTTCAACAAAATCTGCTGCTATCCCTTTTAATGTTAATGAAGTTTGGTCAGTTAATTTTGAAAGATTTTTATTATTTTGAAAATCTCGATAAATCTTAAATGCAATATCTTCATGATCTGTGTATAACTTTAAGGCAATTTTAACTATTGATAAATAATAATCTAATAAATGACAATCAAGCTCAGTTGCATAAATTAATAGTTCTTCCAATTGATTTTCAATTGGTAAGGGATTTTTATCCTTACCATCCACAAATAACAGAAGATTAATTTTGAGTTCTCCAAGCTTTTCAAGAAGTATATTTCTAATATCCTTCATAATATTGTGATTATTCGAATTCTTATATTTTGAAAGAATTTCAAGTAACATTGAATTTCTTGAATAAATGAAATTTTTTAAATATATATTATCTTCATTATTTTTGCTGATTTGAGAGGTTTCAATTTTATTTGTTTTGTATTTGGTTAGAAGCTCTTTGAAATCTTGTCTAAGAGTTTCAAAAGGCATTGGTTTGTTATAATATTTAGCTACACTCACTTCATTTATTGCCTTTTTAACATTTGTTAGCTGTAAATCTCCTGTTAATAATACACGATTAATTGAAGGATATCGTTTTTTAATAACATTTAATAAATTAAAACCATTTTTCTTACCCAAGTGGAGATCAACGACTGCGATGGCAATTTCCTCATTCTCAAGTATTTTCAGTGCCTTTTTCTCATTATCAGTTGTTAAAATTGAAAATTCATCAGAAAAATATTCCTCAAATATATTCAATAGTGATAAATCATCATCAACAAATAAAATTTTAGACATATATTATCCCTTTAATTTATGTCAGACTAACGTATGACAAATGTATCTAACTATTATATTGATATCAAATTAATAGTTTCCTATTCATCTATTTAGTATTTTATAAATTTTCAAAATTAAATATCTATATTGATTATATTGAAGTATTGAATTTTAAATAAATAGGCCTTGATCATCGATCTAAATAACGCGCACCGCTATTTTCTACTGATAATAATTAATTCGATTAGTTAGATCGCTCATTGAATAAAATTATAATTATGGGACAAACTTAATATTACTATTTATGATCCATCATTGTTGTAATTCATTACAAATCCTAATTAAATCATCTTCAAGAATTGGTTTTTTAATTTTTAAGATATTTTGATATTGATCATTATCAATTATTTCATCAAAATAACCTGTCATAATAACGAATTTCATTTGAGGATTTTTATCAATTACCTTTTCATATAATTCAGTCCCTCTCATAATCGGCATGCGAATATCTGTTAAAACACCTGATATTTTCTCCGATTCATTTTCAAGTATCTCATAAGCTAAAAGGCCATTTTCTGCAGTAATTACATTAAAACCTTTTTCCTCTAAGTTTTGTTTCATCAGCAATCTAATCTGTTCCTCATCGTCAACTACTAATATTGTGCCTGAATAGAGTTTTGTACCTTGATGATGATGAAGTTCAGCGTCAGAATATTGAGAAGTAATTGGTAGATATATATTAAATATAGATCCTTCATTAGATTTACTACTAAAATCCATCAATCCCCCCATTTCAAGTATTTGATCATATGAAGATGATAAGCCTATTCCGAATCCATCAGATTTTGTAGTAAAAAAGGGTTCGAAAATTTTATTTTTATATTCTTCTAAAATCCCACTGCCATTGTCTTTAATAGATATGCAGAGATAGGATTTACCATTTTTCGGAGAATTATTTTCCTCCACAATTATTTCAATTATACCCTTATCTGTAATTGCATCACGGCATGCGAATATCTGTTAAAACACCTGATATTTTCTCCGATTCATTTTCAAGTATCTCATAAGCTAAAAGGCCATTTTCTGCAGTAATTACATTAAAACCTTTTTCCTCTAAGTTTTGTTTCATCAGCAATCTAATCTGTTCCTCATCGTCAACTACTAATATTGTGCCTGAATAGAGTTTTGTACCTTGATGATGATGAAGTTCAGCGTCAGAATATTGAGAAGTAATTGGTAGATATATATTAAATATAGATCCTTCATTAGATTTACTACTAAAATCCATCAATCCCCCCATTTCAAGTATTTGATCATATGAAGATGATAAGCCTATTCCGAATCCATCAGATTTTGTAGTAAAAAAGGGTTCGAAAATTTTATTTTTATATTCTTCTAAAATCCCACTGCCATTGTCTTTAATAGATATGCAGAGATAGGATTTACCATTTTTCGGAGAATTATTTTCCTCCACAATTATTTCAATTATACCCTTATCTGTAATTGCATCACGGCATGCGAATATCTGTTAAAACACCTGATATTTTCTCCGATTCATTTTCA
>MDVR01000173.1 GCA_001940725.1 Candidatus Heimdallarchaeota archaeon LC_2
AGAGCCTCATCAATTGGTTACTGTAGCAGGAAAATTCTACTAAATAAAAACACAGATAAAATTTTGTCTCAAGACGACATAAAACTTCTTCCCGAATGGAAACAAAGACAATAAAACCGAAAAGGGTGAATTCAGAGCCTCATCAATTGGTTACTGTAGCAGGAAAATTCTACTAAATAAAAACACAGATAAAATTTTGTCTCAAGACGACATAAAACTTCTTCCCGAATGGAAACAAAGACAATAAAACCGAAAAGGGTGAATTCAGAGCCTCATCAATTGGTTACTGTAGCAGGAAAATTCTACTAAATAAAAACACAGATAAAATTTTGTCTCAAGACGACATAAAACTTCTTCCCGAATGGAAACAAAGACAATTAGAATCTCCTGCTGATGTTGAGATAGAAACTGGTGCGCATATTTCTGGACAAGCAATTCATGAAATAGTTCAAACTGCTCTCGAAAAAGATGTTGTCGGAATGGAAGAGGAGGTTTCTTTTGAGGGTCCTAATTTTAAACTGATTGGGCATTATGATCTTTTAATGACTGATGAGGAAGGAAATAAAATTGTCATTGATATCAAATCTACTGGGACATACAGACACTTCTTGCCGAATCAGGCTCATTTAACTCAATTGATGGCATACCAAGGTATGCTTGATGGGATCAAGGGGGGACTATTTTACATAAGACGCAATAACTGGGAAATGACCTTTATTCCACAGGATTTCAATAAATCGGAGTTCTCAGCCATAATTACAAAACTATCTCATTTAGCACTTATGGAGGAAAAGATGGAGTTACCAGTAATAGATCCAGGTATTTTTGAAACAGAATGCAAATCATACTTTCCATGTCCTTATTTTAATTATTGTTTTCCAGATTATGTTGAGCCTGAAGAAGGAGAAGATGTAAAAGCTTAACTTTTATCTAATGAACTACCGTTAGTACCAATAGCCCTTGATATATTGTATCAAGCAATTAAATGATTACCATTTCAATTCATTAGAACAATTAGGACAAAATGTCCATCCAGGGGAAATTGGATATTGACATTTTTCGCAATATTGTGGTCCAAACTGTTGATTATAATTTAAATTTTTCTTTCTTCCAGATCTAAAAAATAACGAGGGGAAAAATAAAAACAAAAATAAGAAAGGAAAATCAAAAACCAAAAAAGCTAATAAGCTTAGTACTGAAAGACTAATCAAACTAAGAGAAATTTTTCTTCGATTTTCCATATTTAAATTCGCAAATGATACACTTATTTATTCTGTGATTGAGAACCTCATCTATTCTTTTCAAATGATCTGGATTTTACGTTAGTTAGACAAAGGCTGCGTTTTCTTAAAGAATTTTCTTTCCGTTTAAATTCCAATAAATTGTTTATCTAAATAATCCTCTTCTGATTATCGATAATATGAGATAATAAGTTAATTGTGACAATCTTTATCCTTTTTAAATTATAAATAAAATGATTATTATGGCTTTATCCTTACCCAACCTTCTGATAGAAGAAGAAATTGCTCAGGGTGCGGAAGCCAGAATATCAGCTGGTACTTATTTTGATTATCCAGTTGTAATAAAACACAGATATGCTAAAACTTACAGAAATGTTGGAATTGACAACAAGCTGAGGAAAGAAAGAACCATTAAAGAGGTCAGATTACTTCAAAGTGCACGAGAACTTGGATTAAATGTCCCGTACGTACTTGACGTTGATAAAAAAGAATGGATCATAATTATGGACCGTTTAACGGCAGATCCTATCAAATTTAGATTGGAAGACAAAGATCTGTTGTCATATTTTTACAAAATTGGGGAGATGATCGCCACTTTGCATACCGGTGGCATAGTACATGGAGATCTTACAACTTCAAATTTATTTGTTGATAATAATTGTAATGTTTGGTTAATTGATTTTGGTCTGGGATTTAATACAAAAAATATTGAAGATTTTGCTGTTGATAATTTAGTATTGAAACACATATTGGAAAGTTCTCATCCCCTTATTTATGAAAAAGCATTTGAATCATTCATGGACGCATATACAAGGAATTTTGCAAAAGGAAAACAAATTGTAAAACGAATGAAGGTAGTAGAATTAAGAGTAAGGTATCGAAGTCATTAGTTGTCCAGTTTAATTTGTTTTATTATTCATTATTATTTCTTGACATGACATCATTCAATATTCTTGATAGAATTGCAGCTTCATCACTCACAATGATCCCATCATCTTCGGCAAGTTTAGTCAATGTCGGAATTATATCTCTTGCGATTAAGTTTACTCTTTTTATTATTTCTTCTTGGGAAAGATCAACATCAATTAAATCAATTACTGGGAGCAATTCGGTTTCTATATTAATCAGGTGACCACCTAAACTTTCCAATAATGCTGCTTCATCACTTGTAATTTGTCCATCTCTAAATGCAATTTCTGTACTTGAATGAAGCAATTCAATCAGTGCCTGGTGAACGATTTTTATTTTATCCAATTGAATTTCACCTATTCTAAGTCACTTAATCCTGATAATTTTTTCAATCTACTACGCAAATCTGATACCAAATCTTTTTTCCCAGGGGCTGCATCTGGTTCGGCTTCTTCACTAATTTCCATTGTGCCTAGACCTTGTCTAATAGAATCAACTATCCTTTGAGCATTTTGCAACATCAAAGTGCTGACATCGACAGCAAGAATTGCTATGGCAAATTCATTACTTGCTCTTGCAAAATAAATATCAAAATCCGATAATGTGAAGTGACCTAATCCTCTATATTCAATATCTGCTAATTCTTTATAAAATTGCTGTGGATTTAATGTAGCAACTACTTCTTTTAACGTTCCCAATCTTTCATAATCAATATCGCTTTTTCCTACTGCAAGAACTTGTTCACCATCCTGGGATAAAATTGAAATCGCAACAATTTCTTCTGATTCAGCCATTCTTTTAGCTATTACCTCAGTCAATTTTTCGACTATACTGTCCGACAGGTCAAAAAGACTTTTTGGGGTCGCATCCTCAAGAATTTCTTTATCGGTCTTTTTCTCAACTTTTTCCATATCTGGAGGAGGTGTCTCTTTTGATACTTCTTCAGTTACAGCTTTTTCCTCAACCCTTGGTTCCGCTATCTTTGTGGGTAATGGTGGAATTGCAGGTTTTGTTTTAGGTTCTGGTGTTGTAGCAGGTGGGGGTGCTTTATTTGCTGCTGGGGGAGGTGCTGGTGGTTTTGCACTGGGTGTTAATGAAGCTGCAGAGGAAGTCGTTGGTTGGGGAACTGTTTTTGTTTCTGAAATAGTTGTTGAAGGTGGAGGAGTCTGACTAGGTGCAGTTGATGCTGTGGCAGTTGGAACTCCGGATGGTTGAGGAACTGATTTACTATCCGCTTGTGGTTTGGCCGATTTCATAGATAATTTTTGTGAAGGTTCATCAAAATCTTCAAAATTTTCAAATAGGATTCGTTTAACTGCCAAATCAATTGAATTTGAAAATATACTGGTTAAATAGAATTTGAATTTCTGTGGTGTAAGTTTATCTGCTTTTCGAAACAATCTAGCAGCTTTATAGAAATGAGACTTCAACCTCCCAGCTAATTCAGGATCATATTTGTGGAATAACACATAAAGTTTTGGTGCGGGATCTACATTCTTCAAAATGCTAAGAATATCTACAAAATATTGATAGGATTCCTCGAGTCTGTCAATGTCTTGGATGTCGATGACAAATATCATCGCTTTTGTCTGATTAAAGACTTCAGGCTTTGATAAATAACTTTCTCTGTAATTTTGTTGGCCACCCATGTCCCAAACACTGAAGTCTTGATCTAAATAATTTGTAGAATGACGTTCTATCTGTTTGGTTGGAGCTAGGTCCTTCAAATCTTTTGCATCCATCTCTTCCATAGTGGCTTTGTAAATGGTTGTTTTCCCTGCCTTGTCAAGACCTGCAAAAATTAATTTAGTTATCCCAGACACGTTTTACAATTCACCCTTCTTTTACTTATAAAAAATCTTTATTGAAATAACGTGGAATAACACATGGTACAAAATGATTGATGATCATTTGATCGAGTAAAATTGATGGTGTAACATTTTGTACATACTTCTCAGCAAATTTGATCAATTGATCAATCTAAAAAGTCATCCGCAACAGTTGAGAAATCGGATAAAGAGCAAATAATTATTATATTAAAGATATGCTCAATATGATAAAACTAAATCAATCTCAATTTAATTATTGGATTGATTGGAGGTTAATCATTTTTTTTATTTTCAAGTATGTTTCCTTAAAATCTTATAAACATAAACTTTAAATTCTCAGTAATCAAGCATCATAGAACAGATTTATGAAAGGGAAATTATCATATAAAGGGTTATACATAATTTTGGTATTTGCTCTGTTTTTGTTCCAAATCCAGTTAGAAGGAATACAATCTGTTTCAGGTGCGAATAATGAAGGAAAATTTATACCCTATAAATTGAATAGATTTGAATTTCAATCTATAAATCAAGATTTTCCGTTGTTTCCAACAAGAAAGCAATAGTGGATTCACGGTAGCAGATGGTAATTTGAAATCTGCAAATTTATTGGCAGAAAATTACAACAGCCAAACTAATTTTACACATGCTCAACAAAACACCAATGTTGTATATGGTACATGGAGTTTTGATTGGATAGTTAGTGATGATAAAAGAAGTTATGATGTTGTAGAATTTATTTTTACAGATCATAAAGACAATTATAATTGGACGGGACAAAGATTGTCAACATTGCAATTTACGGGTTATTCATTACGAATGATCTCTTATCTTGATGGGTATCACGGTCGTGGCATGGACTTGTTGAAATACTGACTTCCGCTTGAAGGTTTTGTCTGTGATACGAAAGGATTTAATTCAGAAACTGACTTTGAGGGAACATACCATATAGAGATTACGAGAGATACGAGCGGGAAATTTAATATTTATGTGAATTCTGAATTAAAAATTGAGTATTTAGATAATGATTATACATCATCAGAAAAATTTGCATTTACATCTTTTCAAGGAAGTTCTGCAATTGATAATATTGAGATACACGATGAAGTTCTATCCATTGAAGAGGTAAATCCTAATAATTCAGAAAGTGAAGAAAGTCCATTTTCAATAATATTTGGAATTGCAGCTATAATGGTCCCAGTTCTTATAAGGAAATACAAGTAATAATATTAAATTAATAATATCAAGAATTCTAGTCTATCAATAATCAAGTAATCTTTATCAAAAGTAATTTACCGATAATATTCAAATAATTAATGTTGAAATACATTTCTTATATATTATTTCACATTGAATATGTTGCGAGTATTGACCTTTGATAATTTACGATTATTCTTTTCAGTATCAAATAAAGCCAATCAAGGTTGTCGTTGAGCATGTTGAACTACGAGATCAGATTGATGAAATTACTACTGCAGAAAATCTTAAGGGGACTTCAGTTCGCATATTATTAACAGTAAATAGTGAGGAAATCGTAATACATTACCCATCACATGTTTCAGACGAAATCTTAGATGACATCGAGAAAGAATTAAGAAATTTACATGAGAAAATGAGCCTCTTTGTAGCAGATACTATAATCACACTAGATATCTTTGTCCAAGAAAATAGAGTTTCAAATAATCAATTCCGTGATTTAATAATAGTCGATTTAATAAGCTTTAATGGGATAGATTATAGATCTACTGAATTAGGAATAAGAAGAAGATTATCTAGAACCTTTTTCCAAGGGTTTATTTCTTCTCCAAATTTAAAAATTTCAGATTTACTTACAGTGTTTAATTCTCAACAAGAGTTGAATTCATCATCAAATCCGTCTATGGGGACTACTAAAAAGAATTTATTTGGAATTAGCCAGTCTGATTCAATAGATAACGAAACTAGTTTTATATTAATTCGGGATGAGAAGTCATCGTACAATGAAGAAGATAATGATGAATGGGTATTGATTGATGTGCAAACAATTCCAGACGATTTAAGAGTTCAATTTTAAATAATTAGTAATTTAGTAGAGCTTTTCAACATAATTTTTCACTTTGTTTTTAATCTTGAGCTGTTATATCCTCTTAAACTGATTTTCCGTTAGTTTTTTAAAAGCTTGTAAACCAATAACTTGATTTCCTCTAGACTACAGCAATTTTGTCCTTCGTCGTTAGTATAAAAAAAAAGTGAGATTAAAGTGTAATGGTAATTTGATCACAAGAGTTAGATTAATTAATTCAATTAAAATTTTCAAGTTGAGAGATGAAATGGATGTAAAAGTAGTTTATCTTGATCAGTGCAATAAAAAACGTTGTTCGGGGGCTAGACTTCTGAAACTAAATATTGCCAAGAGAATAGAAATTAGGCAAATCAGAAAATCGATTTTACTTTCTCCATTTACATCAACTGCAATATCTCCAGCTGATCGATCATTAGCACAACAACATGGTTTAACTGTAATTGATGGATCTTGGAAACAAATACAATCCACAGACTCTTTGTTTACTTATGGTAGTCCTCGAGCCTTACCCTTCTTAATGGCTGCAAACCCAGTAAATTATGGAAAACCGACAAAACTTAATTGTGCAGAGGCATTAGCAGCAACTTTATGGATTCTTGGTGAAAAAGAAAAAGCAGAAAAATTATTATTTCCATTTAATTGGGGAGAAGCTTTTTTTGATATAAATTATGAGAGATTGGAAGGATATGCATCTTGTAAGGACTCCTCGGAAGTTGTAGACCTGCAAAACCAATTTATCGATGAAATTCTTGAGAAATAACAAGACAGCCATTTTGATGGCTTTTTCTTGTGTTGTATCCTAACGAAGATTAATATTCAAATTTATTCGATTATTTGTAAATTAATGCAGATGTAATTACTAACATTAGTATGTAAGTTATACACCTTTTCACTATTCCTCAATTTCAACATTCTTTTTTGTTTCTTGTTCTTGATTGAATTTCACCTGTTCATGGTCTATACTTGAAAATAGATCATTAATGTTGGTTATGGAATTTAGAACATATAATTTCCTTTCTGATAATTTCTCCATTTCAATACCATATTTTTGAGCAATTGCCGAAGCAGTGTTCTCATCCATATTTTTCATTGAGTCTTGGAGATTCAATTGTTGCTTCTCTATTGTTTTTAAGGTACTTTCAAAATTACTTAATTTCTCTTTAAGAGATTCTCTAAAATATTGTAGTAGATAGAGCACGTTTGAGCTTTCAGATTTTAATGGATCAACAACATTCACATCAACTGCATCTGAATTAGAATTTCCATACCAATCTTCAACTGTTAAAACTATTCTGTGATATCCAATGGATAGATTATCCAAGGAGTAAATTATTTCATCTTCAGCTTCCCATTTCCCTTCTTTTTTTACTTGGCCGTTTACAATAATTGTATATGTATCTGGATTAGTATCACTAACTTTCCATTCGATGAATTTACCTATTTCACCATAAACAAATGCGATATCTGTTGGGGCTTCAATTTCCGGTGGTGTTTTATCAGGTGATTGCAATCTTAAAAAGGAAATAAACATTACTAAACCACCAAGTTGTCCCAATATAAAAAGTAACATAGCGGGATCATCAACACTATTGGGACTGAAATCTTGAATATATTGAAAAGAAAACGCTGCACCCCCAAAGAAGGCTATACCCATAAATAGAAATGATAATTGCTCAGTTTTGAGGAATCTCCTCTTATAATCCTTCTGTGCAACAAGGAAAGAGTAAGGGATATATTTACTTATGAAAGAATCGATTCCTAATACTGCACCATTATTTCCTATAAATAGAACCAATTGAATAACAATGTAAAATGCAGAAGGATTAACAGCACCAGAAAGAACAAAATTCAAGTTTAAAAACAAACCGCCCAGCAAACCTAAATTTGTAAATGTACCGGTCATGATTGAAAAACCAATTAATAATTGAGCGATTATTACAATCCAAGATATGGTTGATGCATTTGGGATAAAAACATCATTAATAATTTGTTCATAAAACGGAAATCTAAGTAGTCCCTCTTCTCCTTTCCCCTCAAAAAAGGCAATTAATGCAGTTCCATCATGCCAATCCGTCTCAATTAATTTTTCAGTCGCGGCTCTTAACCATCCAATTCCAATAAAAATCCTTAATGGTAATAGATAAGCCCCTTCTTCATGTAATTCTTTGTATACAAAACGAATAAGTCTATCAGTATTTAATCTCAGTCCACTTTGAATGCTATTTTGATTAGTCACTTTTTACCTTATTCACATCATATTATATGAAATTATTTGGAGTATGGATAAATTGTGATTTGTCCAAAATTACGAATGAGCAATTGAACCTTTAAAATATACAAATTAAAGTAACTGAACTTTAAGTGAAAAAGTCAATCAAAGTGTAAATTTGCATAATACAGCTAACGGACGTGATGTTCTCAAATCTCTTACCTTAATTTAATTCGATATAATTTCTTTGTTAATCATTAGATTATTAAGAAAATTTTGGTTGTTATTTGAGAAAATTGAAGTTGATCTATCTATTCATTCAAAAATAATTCCACAGGGTAGTGCCATCGTGACTGATAAAAAATCAAGTCGAGAGGAATCAATTGCGAAACTGTTTGATGATATGTATAGTTCAAAACCAGAACCACCAAATTTCGATAACTTTGATCCAAGTGCTAAGCTTCAAATCAAACACATATTAGAAAACAAGGCTAAATCTGTGTTAGAGGTGGGAATGGGTGCTGGTGGTATGTTGCTTGTATTGCAGGAACGTGGAGTTGAATTTGTATATGGAGTTGAACTTTCTCATGAAGGGACCAAATTAGCTCAAGAAAGATTTGAATTGTTCGGTGATATCGATAGAGCTGTTTTTTTTGAAGGAAGCTTTTTAGACTACAAACCTCAAAAAGTTGATGTGGTTTCTTTTCATCAAGTTCTTCACTGTCATCCAGATATAGAAGGAATGGTATACAAATCTTTAGAGGCATCTCCTAAAATAATAATAAACACAATGCCTCGTAAAACTTGGTATACAACATTATTATTTAATCTAATATCTCTTTTCAAATTCGCTGCAAAGGGATTTAAGCCATATTCGCATTCACCTAAAAAGGTTGAAACGATTTTACAAGAACATAATTATTCAAAAATTTTTACTGAAAAGGAGTTCATCTGGGAGACCAGTCTCTTTAAGTTGGAATAAAAATCATTGAAGTTTTCTGAAATCAAGAAGATTATGAAGTAATTTTGTTTTATTAAGTTTAATGATATTTAAGAAATTATTAGAATAATGATTTTTTATGCAGTTCCTTTAGTTGGTTCTTCATCTACTGTTGGCCGTATAATTGTTTTCCAGAGTACATAGGTTGAAATCCAGAAACCAATTAAGATTAATAATGCAAATGAATGCTTAACCTATCTTCCAAACTTACTACAATAATGATACGACTGTAAAATTCGCGTAAATTTTTCATCATGAAAGTTCGTGGATACGAAGTTGAGAAAAATACGTATACTATTTCGTAAATATTTTCAACTAACGATTTAATTTCAGAATGAATATGGCCAAAAAAAAGGCAACAATCTCAACTAGCGCCTCAACATATGCTAATTATTCAGAGGCGGTTGAGAAAAAGCTTACATCAATAAAAGCCACACCTGGGGATCGAATCCATATCATCCAAGGTTTAAAAGATATAGAAGGAATTTTGATAGCTCAAAATGAGATGGGTAATCCTGATTCAATAAAGATCAAATTGGATAATGGTTATAATATTGGTATAAAATTCAATGAAGAGACAGAAATAAACAAATTAGAAGGTTCTATTGAATTAGAGAAATTCCAAATTAGGATTCCAAAACAAAATAAAAATCTACCAGAAGTATCATTATTAGCAACCGGCGGAACTATTGCTTCTAGAATTGATTATCAAACTGGAGGTGTTGTCATGGCGATGCAACCAGAAGAAATATTTGCATCATTACCTGAATTATTTGATGAAGTATCTTTTAAAACAGTTAAATCACTCTATAATCTTGGTTCGGAGGACATGAACCATAATGAATGGGGTACAATTGCTGAAAACGTAGTTTCAGAATTGAATGGAGGAACAAAAGGGGTTATCATTTCTCATGGTACAGATACAATGGGATATACAGCTGCAGCACTGAGTTTTATGGTTTCCAATATCAATGCACCAGTTGTAATTACAGGAGCTCAAAGATCTTCAGACCGAGGATCATTTGATGGTGCTATTAATCTTATATCAGCTGCAAGAGTGGCGGCGAAATCCAATATCGCTTCAGTTATGGTGTGTATGCATGAAACATCAGATGATAATTATTGTAGATTATCTCGAGGAACCAAAGTTAGGAAAATGCACACATCAAGAAGAGATGCTTTCAAATCGATCAATGAAGACCCTTTGGCGAGAATAGATGTTGAGGGTAATTTAACAGAATTACATACATCACTACCGAGAAGACATAATGGAGACACAGTACTCAAGAAAGATTTTGATGATCGAATTACATTAATTAAAATTTTCCCAGGAATTACTCCTGATATTCTTGATTGGTATATTGATAAAGGAACTAAAGGAATTATTATTGAAGGTACAGGATTGGGGCATGTTCCATCATTTCCAACGAATAAAACTAAATCATGGCTGCCATCTTTGAAACGAGCTGTGGAAGATGGAATTTTTGTAGGAATGACCAGTCAATGTCTTTACGGAAGAGTTCATCCATATGTATACCGTGCATTAAGAGCAACCTATCAAACAGGTGTAACATATCTAGGTGACATGCTTCCAGAAACAGCTTTAATAAAAATTGGATGGGTACTTGGAAACTATACAGAAATTGAGAAAATAAAAAATTCAATGCTGACAAATTATGCTGGAGAAATTTCTGATTCTAGCATGTATGTGGGGTATTAATCATGTCATCAACAATCAAAACCAAAGCTCCAGAAAATATAGACTTTACTAAAGAAGGGTTAATGGTAGGTCTCGAATTCCACCAGCAAGTGTTAGCTCCTTACAATGATCAAGATCGTTCAGTAACTTATGGAAGTAAATTATTTTGTCCTTGTCCTGCAATGTTACGGGATGATGATTCAGATATTCAAGTAACAAGGAAATTTAGAGCAGTATCCGGTGAAACAGGAGATATTGATATCACCGCTCAATTTGAGAAAAATAAACAATCCACTACTATATATGAGGCATTTACAGATACTACTTGCTTAATTGAATTGGATGAGGAACCAATCTTACCAATTAATGAAGAGGCACTTTTTAGAACTCTGGCAATCTCAAAGAAAATATTTAATTTAGAATTGGTTGATGAAATTCTTGTAAATCGCAAAGCCATTATTGATGGTAGTAACACATCTGGATTTCAAAGAACTAGTCAAATTGCTTATGGAACAAAGGATTCTTTCATAACTGTTGATGGTAAAAAAATCGGGATTTATCAAGCCAATTTGGAAGAAGATTCAGCCAAAAACGTCGGTAAGGAGGGTAAAACTAGAAAATTTAGATTGGATCGTTTGGGTATTCCATTAATTGAAATTGCAACCTCCCCTGATATTAGATCTCCAGAAGAAGCTCTTGCTACTGCTAAGAGAATAGGTGGTTTGCTAAGAACAACTGGATATGTAAAACGAGGACAAGGTACAATTCGTCAAGATCTTAATGTTTCAATTACAAGAGGAACGAGAATAGAAATCAAAGGTGTTTCGGAATTAGATCTCTTACCATTATATGTAAAGAATGAAGCGATTAGACAAAGTCGAATGTTAGAATTACTTGACATTATGGAATCTAGACTCATTACTCCTAAAAAGATAAGAGCAGTCAAGCCTATTGATGTATCAAAAATATTCAAAAAGTGTGAAGCTAAATTCGTGAAATCAGCTCTAAAAAAAGGAGAATCAATAACTGGATTTAGATTACCTCAATTTGCTGGCTTACTTGGTTTTGAGTTACAATCAGATTATAGATTAGGAACAGAATTCGCTGAAATTAGTAAAGTAACTGCAGGAGTTGGTGGGATCTTACATTCCGATGAATTACCAAAATTCGGGATTACACAGGAGGAAGTAGATTCAGTTATAAAAATATTGAAAGTAAAGGATAACGATGGATTTATTCTAATAATTGGACCAAGGAATTTGGCTAATTTATCTATAGATGGCATAAAAGATATGATTTCAATGTGGATGACTAATGGAGGAATTGTTCCAGAAGTAAGGGCTCCAAGAGCAAATGGTACGACAGGTTTCCTACGACCATTACCTGGGAAAGCAAGAATGTATCCAGAAACTGATTCAAAACCATTGCCATTAAGTGCAGAATTGTTAGATAGAATTGAAAAAACTAAATTTGAGATGCCTGAAGACAGGGCAAAGAGATATACAAAGAATCTCAAATTATCAAAAGATCTTGCAGATCAACTAGTGTTACATCCTCAAAATACACTCTTTGAAGAAATTGTAAATAAATATAAAGTTGAACCAAAATTAGTTGCAAATACCTTAATTTCAACAATTGTTGATATTCGTAGACAGGGTTTTGATGTGACTTTGCTAACAAATGCTAAATACATTGAATTGTTTCAATTGGTCAGTGATTCATTAATTTCAGCTGATGCAATTTCTCAGATGATTATAGGAATAATAGAAAATCCATCTAGCAAAGCTAAGGATCTTATTGAAACTTTGGGATTAACAAAAATGGATAGTTCTGAAATAGAGGACATTATTACACAAATTATTGAAGAACATTTTGATCTCATAAAAGAAAGGGGTATGGGGGCAATGGGGAATTTAATGGGAAAAGCTATGGCTCAACTAACTGGAAAGGCAGATGGAAAGCTAATTTCAGATCTCATCCGAAATGGGATTCAAAATCGATTATAGCTGATTATGCGCAATAATTATGATCACAGTTATATGCAAATAGGTTTTCATATAACATATGAAATATTGATAATAGAGCTTGTTTTACCCGTATTTTAGTAATATTTAATAATTTAAAATATTCTTAAGAAACATATCGAGATTTATATATCATAATACCAATATTGTGTTAGAGTTAAAATGGCAAAGGGGTCTATAATAAAACTTCCAAATGGAACTACCATAGAGATCTCTCCAAATATGACACCTGATCAAATCACTGCATTAGTAACTGCAGTTACAGCTACTGGAAGCATCGCCCCTCCATTACAAAATCAAGAAGTGGTTAATCAAACTGGAATTACATATTCAAATGAATTAACACCTGCCGAAATTTGGCAATCTTCCAAACGGGAAAAAGTAGCTTTGTTTGTCAGATGGGCTTTCTCAGAGAACTTATGGTTTACTGCTAAAGAAGTATTGGAAGAACAGCTTAATTATACACCAACAATCATATTAGGAGAAACTTCCGCAATAGCCACCTATTTGGCAAGACTCTTTGATAATGGATATCTTGACAGACAGAAAAGTGGTTCGAGAACAGTAAAATACAGAATTACAGATAAATTGTCGAATGATTATCCCTTGATTGAACAAAGAGAATTCACTGAATTAATAACATTAGAATTTACTCATTAATACTTTTTAGATATTCAGTATAATCTTTTTCAGTGGCGGGACCAATACATTCAGAGATTACCCTTTTTCCCTTGCGTACGCTCTTGTACCAATAGTAGTAGATTTTTTTCATTTCTACTCCTGCCTTGGTCCGCCAAGCTCTTACTATTTTTCTCACCCACACAAGACATGTGAATGTGTATCAATTTATAATACTATTCCCGAGATAATCAATTAAAAAATTAAATTCGTAATAAATCAAATTTTTTATAAAAATAATAAAATTACCCGCCATGATCTAACCGTTATCTAATTCAATTTTAAATAAAGGTTTTCACGTTCCACAAACACTATCTGGTGTCGCCACCACTTCTTGCGAAGCTAATAATGTTCTCGATTCATTTGATAAATCCGTGTTTCTGTCATCTTCTCCCTCTTTCGATGTCTCGAAAAATGAGATCAACAAAGATGTGTTACCGTGATTTTTTACCGCCGTTTGATCACTGTTAACGGCGTTTCTGTTAGACAGATTAGAACTTCCTCTTATACGCTTTGGTGCTGTCGGAGTTTTCGGTTTCGCAAAACCTAGTTCTCTTACCTCAAATAAAGAAGACTTTAGATGAGAAGTAAGTTTAAAGTATTTAGCAGCTCGTTTGGCAATATTGGTTGCACCATTGAAATCAGCATCTCCCATCCATTTACAGGATACATTTTTACACTTGAAAAATTCCTGTTTGGGACGTTTACCTTTGGTATTACATTTCCAACATTTGATAGAGGTCCAACCCTCGGGGATAGTTAGGAATCTACGTTTATAGCCAGATTTGGATAATTTGTATTCCAACATCCAAGTAAGTTGACCATAAGCCCATCGATGAATTCTCTTTCGATGTCGCTTGTTTCCATTGCCTCTTCTCTGTCCTCTACGGATTCCTTTTAACTTTCCAATACCAATCCACAGATCATATTGATCAGTCAAACTCAATAGATATTTATTTATCTCAGCTGAAAGCTGATGACTAATCTCATATTTTAATTCTGATCTTTCGGATCGTAATTCTCTCAACAAACTATACAGACCGTCAGTCTGTTCATTATCTGTTGATCGTTTTGCTGCTTTGTGTTGTATTTCTGCAATCCTCTTATCTAATTTTAGGATTGCCAGTTTAGTATTTTCTATTCTTTCCAGCTTGATAAATTTATGACGAGATACTCCATGTGCAGTAATAATAGATATTACCGCATCACGATTAATACCCAGATCGATTCCTGCAATTGCTAACTCCTTATTTGATTTTTTAGGATAATATTTACTGGTTAATTGTTTTACCTTGTGTCGAATTGCAAAGATTGCATAATAATTCCTTCGAGATCTGATTATTCGTACTGCTTGGAGTGAACCTTCCATGGTTTTACAGATATGATATTTCTTAAGATCTAAATTTAAGGTCAATTTGTCATGTTGAATTTTCCTTTTTCCATTATTTATCATAGAAGGATTTGTATCCATACTATCCATAATAGTTAGAGTTCTCTTGTGATAACGTAATTTAAATCTACGATATCCAATCGATCTAGGAACAGATGATTTGGCTGTAGGTATTGAAGCATTACCTTTCTCTTTCAATTCGAGATAGGATAGATACATACCAACTGCAGTATCCCTACATTCTTTCAGTTCATTCAAACTGATGCGAGGAAATTGTATTTTCAAATCATGGTTAACTATATTACGATCTGAAGTTGTGCAGGTTAATTGATCCAATTTTCCTTTATCAATCTTAATGGAAATCTTTCCATTTTTCTTCTCCCTATACTCAACCAATTCCTTTTGGTTATCTTCTATTACTCCAATATATCTCGATATAATACGAGAATCTCTACCTAGTATTTGACGCAAGCGTTGTTTATGTTTATGACTCAATTTAGATGTATCAATTAATACTTTAACTGAGGTTGTAATTTTATTATTTCGAGTCATAAGACAATCATCCGTATATTTAAAGCTGTGATCATATTGATTTTTCTAGTTCAATATTTATACTCAGAAGAAGCGAAAATAACAAATCACAACTAAGGCCTTTTCGAAATTTTTTATTCTTCAAAGGATAATACTTCACATAATTATATAGAACACCGTTATATTTAAAGCTATGAAGAACATATTTCTAAAATACTTTATAAACGTCTAAAATGATCGTATAATTCAATATTAATATATTGTATTTCTCAGAAATATATTAAAAAATCGCTAATAATAAATATTACAAAGATTTAAACAGTTATAGAGAATTTACATAAAAAGGGAGAATAATAATTGTCCGATGACTTTGAAGATAAGTTCAGAAAGCGAACGAAGGAAAATCTTGATGTCTTAATCAGAAAAGCTAAACCAAAGGAACAAACCGAATTTACAGATCCAGTTGATGAGTTAATTCATCATCCCTTGAGTCCAGAGATAGCAATCCAACCCATGAGTGAAACTTCATTACAAATACTACACCCTCTAGGAATTGAATTCTCTGGATTTACTCCACTAGAACAAATTAAGTTCAGACCAGTTATCCCTTCCTCATATCGATTGATGAAATTTATAGTATTATCACTAAAGCAAAAAATTCAAGGTTTGGCTATTATATCGAGGCAATTATTTTCTAACGACGTTTACAGTAAAGTACATGAGCATTACAAGAAAGCCAAGATTGAAACTGATTATAACAAATTAAAAATACTGGAGAGAATCCAAGCAAGATTGTTTTGGCAAAACATAAAAAAATATGCTCAGAGAAGAGGAGTGCCATTTAAACGTCGTTTATATCGCAAAGCAGGTCGATCTCAAATTGATTTATTGAATCACAGATTAAACATAGTTGGGAACCGATTGAGAAGAAAAACAATGGAAACAATAGGGACAGGAAAACTATTTTTTGAGGAAATTGAGACTGTTCATATAAATTTCTCTTCACTCGATTCAATAGAAGCAATTAGGCCAGTTTTGTATTTTATTGTTATTAGATCTCTTTCTGTTCCATTTTCACAAATTAGGGAACTGGTTGACAAAACAATTGAGATTGGGGTTCAATGGACCAATAGTTGGATTGCTAGTATGGTATCAACGCAACACCATCCAAGAAAAATATCTTACTACAATTTATGCAATTTTGTCAATAGAACATTAAGAGAACTCGGAGTATTCCGATTCCGTCCCTTCCAGAGCAAGAAGGTAACAGGGTATTATTCTACGGAAGACTTTGATATGATATCAGACGTAGGAATTGTTTATTTAGGCAAGCAAACTCCAGAACAGAAAGCCGGAGAAAAGATACATCGTCAGGTTTTATCTAAATTCCCCCAACCAATTAATCTTCCACATTTTGAAAACATAGCACATACTGCTTATCCACAAATTATTGCCGAAACAATAATTAGAAACAAATTAGAGACATATAGTGGAAAGACTGATATTCTTATTTTCGGTGAAATTTCGGAGAAAGGAATTGAAAAACACAATAATTCTGATGTTATGCTCATTGCAGATATCAAAACATATGATTCCTCAAATATCCACATAAACCATCTTGAGACTACTCCCAATCAGGTATATCAGATCGAGCAATACTGTATGTTAATTGAAGGTCAAAATTATGACCTATCAAACACGATAAAAGCAATTATACATATAGACCGTCAAAATATACCATTTGAATTTATTGAATTTCTGTGGATCATTATCTCATTTAAGATTGAGGATCAACAGTATCAAAAAGAGCTCAATGAAGAAAATCATGATCTTGAACATCATTATTCCAATGATGATATGGCATTTTTCGATTTAGTAATTGCTGATAAGGGAATCAGGATCACATATTGGAAATGATTATAATGGAGCTTCATTCTGAAAATATCGTACCAAAAATTCTTTTCATTTACGATCATGATTTCTTATCTTTTAATAATCCAATAGATCCGAGAGCAAAGTACATTCAGATCTTAAGACATATCAGGCAAATAAAGGATGTAACCTCGGCCAAGAGTCATTCAATTCATTGGTTAGCATCGCATCTATTCCCATCCGTTCCCTTTATAGAGGCCATCTCTATGCATTCAACTGAAAACTTGGCTAAAGAAATTAAATATTTTAAGTTCGTAGATGTAGATACAGATTCATTTATTTCAAAGCGGAATCAATTTCTGAATTTGTTTGGCCATCTTGAAAGACAAATTAGTGATATTAAAGAAAATGAAGATCTAATTCAACTATTTGTTATCGATGACTTAAGAGAATTATATACATGGAGTAAAGAAAATAATTTTGGTCTCTCACTGTTTTTTAATACTCTATTTCAAATTATCAATTTTCCGAATATTTATCTTATATGTATTTCAAGACCTCAGATTACAGATAGGGTAGATCAAAATGGTAATCGGGCTGTCAGGGCTTCTTTTCATAACTTACTAAGGATACAAGCTCAAGCTTCACAAATCGAGATTAAATTTCAGTGGTTAGTAAGACCCCCGGCAGGTGCTAAATTAAAATCAGAGTACAAAAAAGGTACAGATACTATTCTATCATTTTTTGTCAGTCCCCAAAATTTCGAAGGATACGAACAGGATGGGCTTTTGATTAGCTCTGTATTGGATAATCCAGAAATTAGAGTTTGTGATATGAATTTAGCAATGGAGGAAAATCAGACTTTTTCAGTATCAAAAAAGGCTGAAATAATTGAATCAACAATGGCATTAATACAAAATTATCAACGTCAAGCTGAGAAAGAAAGAGAATTTAGTTTTTCAATTGTTGATGATTTTACTAATTATAGACTCTATACAAATTCAAAATTAAAAATGGCAACCTCTTCAACAAAGAGTGGGATAGATCGAAAAACACGTGCAGAGGATAAATTAGTCAATTTTATAGAATATTCCCTCAAATTGAAAGAAATTAAGGAGAAGAGAATATTCGCACTACAGGGGGATGAGGATAAATGGCAAGATCAAGTAGAAACCGTTAGCAAATTGATTGATGAGCATTATAAATTGGTGAGTATTACAAAAGAAACTCCAACTCTGTTAATTGGTAATATATTGAATAAATATTATGATTTGTTGGGTTTGGATAAAGAGGAGATATTGGAGATCGAAATTCTATATAAATCTCAAGAGAACTGGCTTAGGCCTTTTTTAGCTCTTTTCCAATTTACCACTAAAATATTATATTCAAATGTAAAGATAAATGTTAAGGACAATCTTAAATTCGTTTTAAATCATCCCCAGGTCCAGAATTGGATATCCCAGTATCCGACATCCAGGATTTACTACAATACCTGGGATACAAAGAAAGCTGTTGTATTAGCAAGAAGAATTCCGTATACCCTAAATATTTTGCACCCACATTTAGGAATATCGTACTCAAAACTAGATCAGATATTACTTGAAGCTCAGGAAGGAGATTTGGAGATATTAGTAAGCCCAGATAGAGATGATAAATATTCTATAACCTGTAGGATAACTACATCTAATTTTGAACCAGTAGTATTTTCAACGATTGGATTACATAGTTTTCAAATTTCAACTGATAATAAACCATTTCTTCCAACTGAATTCGAAACAATAATCAGTGTAGTTCCATTCATTAAATACAGGGACAGTACAATCTCTGAGAAATGGAAATTTAAAATTATTAATATAGAATTTTCAAATTTTGATAGATCGCATGATCTTGAAAATATAAGCTGGAATAAACCATCCCGGCTGAAATTATATATAAGTGAAATTGATGCGGTGGTTGAACTTAATGAAAAGGACAATTCTTATTTGTGGAAATTAAATCATTTATGAGGGATTCATGCGAATTATTTTATCAAAATGAGAATACGCTGAGGTTATTTGCAATTGAAGGTGAGGGAGAATTTCAACGGTCTTGTCTGAAAATAAGTATCCGTCTGATATTTGTTCATTTACTACCTGCTGAAATCCATTAAGTAAATTCCTAATCTTTCTTAGTAATTGTAATTCAGCCTTGTTTGGCTTAATCGTTACTGAATCATTTGATAAATAATAATCAATGTGTTTTAGTTGTGATAAGATCTTGCTTAGCTGCTGAATATCTATATCATCATATCTGTTTTGACCAAATACTCGCTTCATTTTCGCCATTTCAGGTATTATCTTGGGATCAGTCTTAACAATTAATTTTACAATCCCAGCAATATTATCAATTCTGATAAGACCCTGTGTATATAATCCATTAAATTCAACTAGGAAATCAAGAATTTGTTTAGGTGAAATAGACATTTTTGAAAGATCACACATTGCTGGATTTAACGATATTTCCAACTCATCTAGGTTAACTTCTTGTATCAAATGCCGAATCATAAGTATTTTATTCTCTAGTATATTATTTTGATATTTAATCTGAATAAGGGGATTAGCAAGAAAATTATTAATCTCATCAATAAAGATACTTTTTCTCGTTGAAATTAAATCTTGATTAGGTTCTAGGGTTCGCCTATCCTGTTGAGGTGATAGGAAAAAAGATAAATTACTAAAATCAATGAGATCTTGGAAATTATTAAACCAACCAGCAACACACCCATCATTAAGAATTTGTTGAAATTTCATTTTCCCAAAATACGAATTGAAATTACTTACAAGACTTGGAGAGATTTCTATAGCCTTGTGATATATGTCAAATCCTTCTTCAAGTGTTTCCCCAATACAATATACCAAAGAAGTGGTGCTTGGTTGATGTCCCGTTCTACCAATTATTTGTTGTAACATTAAAATTTGAGAGATTGATAACTTTTCATTTTGTTTTATGTCATTATCTTTCCAATGAAATAGTTTATCATAAAGCGATCGAAATGTTAGAATTACGGCATCAAAAGGATAATCAACCCCCATAGCAAATGTAGTTGTTCCAAAGATACAATCAATAGATCCTTCTCTACACAATAATTCCACTATCTTTTTTTGTTTTTCTGGAATATTTGCGTGGTGATATAAAGAATTTATTTTTAGCCAATTTAAAGTTTCAATACTCTGTAACAAATAAGAATTGAGAACTTTAGTTTCCAATTGAGTTGAACACAGTATCAATACACGTTGTTGCTTTTTAATTGATCGTAAACAAATTAAAATTGTTGTGATATATTTTTCGGGAATGATTTTCATTAGTTTTTCTAGATTAAATATCGATGATTGGTGAGATAGTTCCCGGTCTATTAAAATACGGTCAGTAAGGAATTCATTTTCTTCATTATCCCTACTATAGAGTAGCAACTCATTGTTTTCAATATTTATGTCTGCCACATAAGCTAGATATGGATTTAACCTTTCATTAGAATGACTATATCCTGCTTTCATCCAACATGCAATTTGATTTGGATTATGAATGGATCCACTCAAACCAAATATATTTCCGCCCCATCTATCTTGTTGCTGCAGATATAATAAAATAGAAATTATAAACTCGTATGATGGACCTCTATAAAGATCTGAAAGTAAATGAACTTCATCCACTATAATCAGTCCTACGTCATCTATAAAATTGGGATTTTTTCTTAATTCAATTTCAAACTTCTCTAGTGTTGACACAAGAACTTGAAAATTCTTGAGAGCTACACTTACGATTGATGGTTTCATTTTTCCCTGAACGTAATATGTATTAGAAAAAAAAGTTCGAAATTCTTCGTAAATTTGTTTATTTAATGCCCGAGTTGGGGTTAGATAAATAATTCGTTGATCTCTCTTTATTATTTCTTCTGATTTTATTATTGTTAGTAATGTCTTACCGGAACCTGTCGGTATGGAAATAAGGAAATTTTGATCCTCTAGGAGCCCATCATTTATCACCTTGACTTGTAACTGGTTTAAGGAGGATAGACAACTTTGGCGCAGAATATTATCAACTGCATTAAAATCGCTTGGAGAATAGGATGGTGATATCATCCTAGATATAATATCTTCAAATCTTTATAAGTAAACATTAGAATTTTATTCCATTTCAAATTTGGTGAAGTAAACAAATTTGATTTATCATAATATAACCTTTTGAAATAATCCAAATAAACTTGTATTCCCTTTTCAACTCATAAAAATTTAAGATTTGTAATTATTGCAGGCTATACAATATCGTTAAATATCATGTCTTTGGTCTACTAATTATGTACATGATCTACATTGATGAATCAGGAACCACGCATCCATCTGATCGTACAAACTATATCTTGACTGCGGTATTGATTCATGAAAGTACATGGAGAAAGTTTGAAAGGCTTGTATTGCAAGCAAAAGAAGATTTTATTCAAGGTGAAAACAAGGATTCTATAGAATTCCATGCCTCCCCAATTGCAACTGGAAAGGATGATTTTAAAGATTATTCAATTGAGGATAGACATAACATTTTGATCAGACTCTCAAATATAATAAAGAAAAATAGGTGTAGATTAATTTCGGTCATAATTGATAAAGCAAAAATCAAAAGTGAAATTCGAACAAAACCTCTCGAGGAGCAAGCGGAGTGGACTCAATTGTGGGCATGGAGATTGTTACTTGAAAGAGTTGAAAAATTTCTCAACAAGAAAAATTTATTACCAAAAACAAACTTTGGTTTATTGTGTGTAGACAATAACAGTGATAAAATTACTTCAGACATTACAAACATCATCCAACAATTCAGAAAGGCTGGAACTATGTATCTCAACAGTAAATGGATAATTGAGAATCCATTTTTTGTAGATTCTGGGATGAGAAATTTAATTCAACTAGCTGATTTTGTAGCATGGGTAACGAAACAATGGGATGATCGAAGAAACGGTTCTGAGAATGCTCATGATGAATTTAATGAAACATTATTTGATAATATTAAAATCCGTTTCGATCGAATTACACCAGAGAAATTCATGGGATTCGGTCTCAAAATTCACCCCAAATAGTTATACCATTTAGCTATTTAATCGAACATTTTATTTATTTTGATGGTGTAAACATGTTGACCATTTTGGGAGCGTGTGTGTACGCTGATGCCAAACGGGTAAGTAAGTGTGAATTGTTCAATTCAACCATGCGTGCCCATCCGTCCATGCAAAGGCTTGCGTTCACGCTTTCAAAATCTTCAAGCGAGCTCTCGAGTCAGTTTCAAATACAAAAAAATGAGACTCCCAGAAGTTCAGAAACACTCCTATTAGTGGAGTGTCTTGCTCAGTATCCTGTCATCTTTGATGATTCATCAACAAAGGAGATAAAATGGTCACTTGCCGGTTATGGGTAGGGTACTGAGTTTTCCTCTTATCGTCATATTCTCACTTTCGTAAAACAGAACTCCATTATATTCTGGACCAAACTAACTTTTTGTAACAACAATTTTCAAATGAGATTTCCAAAGTAAGCGCATACAATTCTTAAGCATCTCATGCCGGGGAGAAAGTATGAATGAAAGAATTATGGACGTTATACTAAGATTGCAAAAAATCTATGATAGATTGATCCATTTCTGAAAATATTTTTAAATACATAATTATTCAGTTTAACAGGGGTGCGTCTTAAGATATATATGCTAAATGTATTATAGATTAAGTGATGGAAGACAAAGAAACAGAATGTGAAATAAGTGTTGATTTCAGTAAGCCTTCATTCACTTTAAAAGGAACTAAATCATTCATCGAAGAAAATATTGAATCTATATTAGAAAAAATTCAAAATTTTGTAGTCCCAATAATTGTCCCTCAAACTCGTGGAGTAGAAGCTAGTTCTGAAAAGATTAATAAAAGTATAAAACAAGTTGAAAAGAGTTATTACTCTTCATTGGGGCAAAAAATCGATATTGATGATTATGAAAAAATCAAAACTAAAATAAAAATCACTGATGATGAGATAAAATTTCTTTCCCAATTGGACTTTGGATCCCAAGTAGCGACAACTGCAAATCTAACTTATATGAGCACTTACTTAGCAACAATAATAGTTAAAAGAGATATTAAAAACGATGAACTGAAGCGAATATGTATGGAATTTGGGAAGGACGTTTCTGATCCCAGAATCGGTCAATTCACAGATAAATCATTAATTGACAAAAAAAATGGATGTTATGTTTTGGAATTTCCTGGCGAATTAAGGGCAAAAGAACTAATTCAAGAATTGATCAACAGCTAACTAGGAATTTTTCATGAAAGAAATAATACGAAGAAAAGTATTTCCTGAAAAAAGAATGCTTAATGGTGAAGAAATTAATTTGTCTAAATCACTGATTGCAGTTGATCCAGGGATCTACTATGAACTTACCAACGAAAAAAATTTCAGCATATTTGCTAATGGCGAATTATTAGATTTTATCAAAGAACCATATTTGGTGATGCCCTATAAAGTAAATGAATATCTATTAATCGTACCTGCCTTCTTGGATATTTCATTTGGAATATTATATTTTGAGAACAAATCATATAAAGTTTATTTAGTCAATAAATACACAGCGTGGGTAAATGAAATCCCAAAAAAAATGCAAGAAAAATTTCCAAACATAGAAACAAATTATATTCAAATCAATGAAAATAATGAGATATCGAATTTCTCAATAATTGAAAATGAACTTCCAAAAATTAAATCATGGATTCACTTTCAAAGTGATGGTAAAATATTTGTGAAAGATAAATTTGAATATGATTTCAAGTTAAAACTCATAGATGAAGGATATTTACCATATAAATCAATTCCAGTATCCAAAATTGATTTGCATAATACTCTAACCATTAAATCAATCAACCTCAGAGATTATCAAATTCATGCATGGGAACGATTTAACGAACATGGATCAATAGGTGTTTATTGGCCACCTTCCGCAGGTAAAACAATATTTGGTTTGTTTTTAGTTTCTAAAATCAGTGGTAACATTCTTATTGTTGTACCCACAATTACGCTGAAAGAACAATGGAAAAACAAACTACTTGAGTACTTCGGAGATAAAATACTATCCAGAGTTGAAATCATAACCTATCATGGACATGTCAAAGTCGCTAAAAACATATATTCATTGACAATTTATGATGAACATCAACATCTTCCGGCTAAAACATTCTATAAATTAGCTCTGCTAAAAACAAAATACAGGGTAGGATTAAGTGCGACTCCATTTAGGGAAGATGGTAAAACCAAACTTATATTTGCATTAACTGGGCTTCCCGTAGGTGTTAACTGGGATGTATTAAGAGAGAAACGCATTATAGAAAATCCAAATATTGAGGTTATTGTCGTGAAAAATCTCAGTAAGAAATTTGAAAAATTGGAAAAAATTATAAATTTTGACAAAAAAACATTAATTTTTTCTGATAGTATCGAATTTGGAGAAAAAATTGGTAATAAATTAAATGTGCCTTTCATTTCTGGAAAATCAAAAAATAGAATACAACAAATTTCAAACAATAAAGTCATTGTTGTGAGTAGAGTTGCAGATGAAGGAATATCAATAGATGATTTAGAAGTGATTATAGAATTTGATTTTCTCTTTGGTTCTAGAAGACAAGAGTTACAAAGGTTAGGTAGACTCCTACATTCAAAATCTCGAGGTAATCACTATGTTTTAGTTACCACTATTGAATTTCAAAAGTACGGGAAAAGGTTTGATAGCTTAAAAGAAAAAGGTTTTCAAATAAAATTAACGAAAGAAGAATAAATATATAAAATCAATACTATTAACATACTAATGGTTGAAGAAACTGGTGAATTTGCTGAGATACATTACAACAAAAAAATTGGACAAGTTATCATCAAAGGATCAGAAGAATTTGTTGAAAAAATGTTTGATAAATTAAATCAGGAAGGCTTGCTTGAATGGGATTTAGTAAATTTTACTGATGAGGAGTTAGTTACACCAAATGCCACTATCCAGAGCATACATGAACCTAAACAAACAACTGATGTTGAAGAAGCGGGAACCAATGATGGTGGTGCTATAAATAAAATAGCTGATAGTTTACAAATTCCAGTTGATAAATTTAGTGACGTTCTCGAGCTTATTGGAGAGGACATATATTTTCATGGGGATATTAAAGGGAGTAAAAATGAAATTGTAAGACAAATATCTTTTATGATCTTATACATTACTAATGTAATTGGGAATGGATGGGTAAAGAGTGCTTTTATCGCTGATACTGTCCAGAAGAGTAATTTTGATCATGTTCAGATTTCTAAAGCGCTTCAGTCAATAAGTTCAATGATAACTCAAAAAGGGAAGAAAAATGCTACAGAATACAAATTAAATAGGGAAGGACTGGACAAGGCTAAAGGTATTATGCGAGAATATCTAAAATAATCTTGGTAATTATAAATGACTAATATTGAAGTGATACTTTTAGATTTGATTAACGCAAATATTATATCAGAGAATGGATCAAGTATTGATGAAGACGACGCAAAAAAATTAATTGAGTTTTGGGTATCTTCTAAGAAACATTATTTTCTTCAGGAAAGATCCGCATCAATTACCGCAGCAGGACAGTTTTGTGAGAGATATTCAAAAATTCTTCATTTTATTTGTTACAATAACAAAGGAGAAGAATTTTCTTTCGGACCTCGCATTGAAAGAATTCAAAATAATTGTAGAAATTCACTACCTGATGAGATTCGAATGACTACGACCAGAGTTCTACGATCATGTTATCAAATACGAACAAAACGAGATGCTGCTCATGACAATGGAATAACTAATAATACAGTAGATTTAATTATGACAGTTTCAATGATAAATTGGTTACTAATTGAACTTTTAATTAATTATGCCAACGTTCAAGAAGATGAGATGAAGCAATTTGAATCCTATTTTTCAAATATTGACATACCAATAATAGAATACTTCGAGGGTAAACCTACAATTCTTAAACCTGATCTTGCAACAAATAAACATATTTACCTTCATCTATTAGTAGCCAAAGAGAACAAATTGACTTTAAACGAACTTGATATTTTGATTAATCATACACGGAGGAGGATAGGTTCATCACTCAATTATGAGAAAAATTTAGGTTGTCTCTATCAATCTACGGAAGGCTGGTATAAATTAAGTCGAGCAGGATTTGAAAAAGCTAAAATAATTATGATAGAATTAACTAATAAATAATGGTGGATTAACCCCTTCGGGTCTAAAAAAAACCTTACTTCTAACCTTATGCTTATATTGAATCTTGAAACAATATTTTTTCAGATAAGGTATATTTAACAATGTCAAAAGACAATTCTAGTAATCATCATTATTACAAGGAAACTGATGGAGGATTGACAGATTCATGGTTACCGAATAATTCAAGAAAAATTACCATCGCAATTTTAAATAAGCTCCCCGATGATCCTATTTTGATAAACCAAAACAGTATATTCGGAACATCATTTTTAATTAATTACAAGAAGAGAATATACTTAATCACAGCGAAACATATTCTTGAAAATTTGTCTGAAAAGCCATTTTATTTAACGTTTTCATATATTGATCCAATTTCTGACGTTCCAACTATTTTTACATTAAAGGGGAAAGATTTGGACGGACATTCTTTAGAATGGCATTTTCCAAAGAGTGAGTATGATGATTTTGCATTTCTTCATTTATGCCAACAGGAACTTGAATTACTTACAAGACAAGAAGCTAAAGTTGATTTCGGAGCCTATGTAGTTGAAAAGGACTTTGGAAATCCGCTAAAAATAAAAAATATGGTAGGGGAATTAACTGCGGCCTTAGGTTACCCTGAAAAGGGCACTTCCATTTACGCCGATGGAAGAAGATCATTTTTTTCACAATCTATGATTTCCAAGTTAGAAATGTATGATCTCAGAAATGGTAAAATTGTATTGCGTGTTTCTACAAATAATCCTGAACAACCATACGTTGCATTGAAAACTAAACCACATGGGCTTAGCGGTGGTCCAATCTTCATTAGATATTTAGATGTCCCTGAGAGACCTTTCTCTCTGATCGGAATAGTGACAGATGTAACTCCCGCGGCTCAAGATGAAGAAAATGATAATGGAGATGTAGCGGACAGACCCTACTTAAATTGTATAAAGGGAATAACATTCAACAAAATTCTAGCGTTTATTGACCAAGTTGAAATCGATTGTGAGTGTATGTATAACACTAATTTTGATTAATATACTTTCTTCTGCTTAAGAGCTAGATCTCATTTTGTTTTTTCTTAATGATTGATAAGATGTCAGCGAGGGAAAATGATCAGAAACTAATCTTAAATATGTGATTAAATCCAAAAGAGACTATTTATTATATTATTTTGTATATAACCTCATTATCCTTTAACCCCCTCATCCATTGCGACAGACGAAATTCCAATGCATGAATCGTTCAAGTGATTGACCATTACAGCAACATTGTGTTATCCGGTGGATCAACAATGTTCCCAGGTTTGAAGGAGAGATAGAGTAAAGAGCTTATCTCCCTTGTTCCAGAAGGAGTGGAAGTTAAGGTAGTCGCACCCCCAGAAAGAAGATATTCAGTCTGGATTGGTGGATCAATCTTAGCATCCCTTAAAACCTTCGGCAAGATGTGGGTTGCCAAGAAAGAATATTCAGACTCAGGTCCTAAAACAGTCTACCGATGCATTTAAGTCTAAAACCTAAAAAAATTACAAATTAATTAAATAGATTTATTCAAATTATCATTATTAAGTACCATAATTCACATTTTATCTTGTATATTTATGACAGGTAACAATAGAAAATAAGTTAAACAAGAAAGGCCTTATAATTAAAAGGTGTGCTCAACATTTATAAAAATACATTACACCAACTTGAATTCTGTACGTATGGAAATATATATTTCGAAATAAATGATAAATTTGTTTATTCAACGCACGTGTTGGAGTGAGATAGATTATTTTTTGACCTCTTTTAATGATCTCCTCCGATTTTATTATTGTTAGTAATGTCTAACCCGATCCAGTTGGGAGTGCTATGACAAAATTTTGATCTTCTAATAGTCCAGCATTTATTGAGTCAATTTGTAGTTGATTTAAATGTGTTAAATTAATATATTGAAGAGTTTTGGTTACGGTGTCTTGTTCATTAGTTGAAATGATATTTGCTACCATCATGGATATAATATGTTCAAATCTTTATAAGTAAAAATTCAGATTCTTTTCTGTAGTGAATTAACTGAAAAAATAATAACAATCCGTATAATTTGGAAATCAAACTTAAATTAAAATTGTTTAACGGTCACCCGCCATGTAAAATAGGTACGATTCGTAATTCAATGTCTTCATTCATCAGTTCTTCTAATAATCCTAAACTAGATAATTCAGTTCTTCCTGATAAATACAATATTCCTGGTTTACGGCCTTTATCAGATAAACACAAATCTGAGATAGTCGGACTATTCTTCAACAAATCTCTTATGTTTTCAATTAAAGTTCCAGACTCAAACTCTCCCTCAAATTCAAACGGCTCCTTTTCAACTCTCAAACTTTGATGAAGTTTTAGTCTTAGATTAACCATTATTTTTCCATTTATTGTTCTCAAATTAATCATAACTATTGATACATTGGAAATTTATTTGTAACTAAAATAATTTTTCCCATTTGCCAAAAAATAATGTGATTTCTTAGATCACTAATACTGAATTATTTGCTGAAATAATCATAATTACCATCTTCACCTGATATTCCCCATTTTCCTCACTCATAGATCAAGCATAATTTATATTTCAATCCGTTTATTTATATTAGGAATATGAATGTGAAGTGTATTCAATTTATTACTTTAATTTGATGTAAAATTTAATCTTTGTTAGGTCCCAATAAACACACATGTTTTCAATATTATTCTTAATAGAACTAATAGAAGTTTATGACAGTAAAAGTTGGCGTTAATGGCTTTGGAAGAATTGGTAGACTAGTTCTAAGGGCATTATTGGAGATGGAAGAAAAAATCGATATTGTAGCAATTAATGATATTGCACCTAATGAAGCTCTGGCACATATGTTTGAATTTGATTCTATTCATGGTCATTTTGGCGGGACTGTAGAGGTTACTGATGAGGCTCTATTTTTTAACGGTGATGAATTTGTTGCTCTCTCAGAAAAAAATCCTGCTGATCTCCCGTGGGATGAATTTGATACTGATATTGTGATTGAGTGTACCGGTCGATTCCGAACTCGAGAAGATTTATCCAAGCACATAGATGCAGGCGCTAAGCGAGTCATCTTATCAGCTCCAGCAAAGAACGGAGCTGAAGTTGATTTAACGGTTGTTAAAGGTGTAAATGATAATTTATTGGATGTGAAAAATCAAATATTAATTAGCAATGCTTCTTGTACAACTAACTGTTTAGCACCTGTAGTGAAGGTGTTAGATGATAATTTTGGATTTGCTTTCGGAACAATGACAACAATTCACTCTTATACAAATGATCAGAGATTATTGGATTCGATACACACTGATTTTCGAAGAATGCGAGCAGCCGGCATTAACATGTTCCCAACAACTACGGGGGCTTCAAAAGCCATTGGACTAGTATTACCAAAATTGGCAGGAAAAATAGATGGAGTTGCTCTTAGAGTTCCTATTCCAAATGTCGCAATCGTTGATTTGACTGCACGTTTGGAGTCTGAATTATCAATGGACCAATTAAAAGAAGCTTACATAAAGGCTGCAGAGGGAGAAATGAAAGATATTCTAGGATATGAGACTCGACCTCTTGTAAGTTCAGATTATAATCATAATCCCCTAAGTGCCATAGTTGACTTTCCTGCCATGAAAATGGTTGATGATTGTATGCCGAAAATTATGGCCTGGTATGATAATGAATGGGGATATGCTAACAGGGTAGCAGAATTAGTTCATGATGTATATTCCAATGGAAATGTAGATGGCGTTTTTTAATGTGAATGCTCACAAAATTACCTAATAACTTGAATGTTTGTTTAAACCTGTTATAAAATCGAAATGCTTAATATTCTAATTATCGATATTACCTAAATGAATTTCAAATATCTTACAATATTTCAATTGACTTAAAACCCGTGAATAAACGATTAAGATATGGCAGAACCAGCAAAACAGTCAGGTTCCATATTAAGTAAATCTCATGTTGAATTTGTTATAACATCAGGTGAAGAGGAATTATCAGGTTGCACATTGATTTCTGGTTTTTACGGAATTGGAAAGGTTGGTTTCATTGCAGTAAATCATATGGTTGCAGCATTAAATGCTCGACTAATTGGATATATTGTAACTGATTTTCTACCTCCGTTCCTTAGCGTTAAAGATGAGAGACTTGTCCTTCCTTTTGAAATATATCGGTATGAAGATATTATTTTCATTAACGCATATTTTGAACCATATAAATTGGAACACAGATCCTTTGCAGAGCAAGTTGTTAACTGGTGTGAAGCTAATAAATTTGAACAACTGTTATTGGTTGGTGGATTAGATTCTAGGTTAAGAGTCGACGAAGAAGTACTAGCTAAAGGAGTTTTTACTTCTAAGTATAAAAAATTGCATCCAGATGTTAAGCTTGATTTAATGGATGAAGGCTTATTCATAACTGGACCAATGGCTTTAATTCTCATGTATTCTGAAATTAGGCAATATCCAGCCATTGGTATTATGCCTTATGCAGAAAGATCTCGACCCGATCCTATTGCCGCATCTCATGCAGTTGAGTTAATCAACGATCTATTGGGTTTGGACTGTGGGATTGATGAATTAATTCAAGAAGCAGAATCGATTGAAAATGAAATTCAGAGTATGGAAGGTGTCTTAGAAGAGGATAGAGAAGAAGAAGATAGAAATCGGGGAATGTTTTTATAAGCTTCGACTAATAATATTTGACTTCAAAATTCCATCATCTATTAGAAAGAATTATGATTTAAGCGATTCAAAACTATTATAGAATGACTGAGAGCCAAATTATGAGATGCAATAATTGTGATCGCCCCCATCAAGTGAATATCTTGGACCCAAAATCTACTAGAGAATTTTCATTTCAATGTCGTTGTTTATCAAAGATCACAGGTAGTTACAAGGCTGGTTCTTGGGAAGTAGTTAATGCAACAGTGGCCAAAAGAGATCCAACAGAAGCTGTTTTCTTACATGAACCTCTTGCTACTTAATAATTCCATAATTCAGGAGTAGTCAACCCTGAACCCGTAGCTAAGAGCAAAGTAATTTCATCTCGATCTAACCATCCATCATTTTTTAGATGCTTTACTGCGGCATAGGTTGCAGCAGCTTCAGGAGCTAATGCTATACCGTTTGTTTTCGCAAGTTGTTTCATTGCATATATTATCTCTTCATCTGGAACTGAAATTGCAGTTCCAGAAGTTTGATAGATAGTTTTTAGAATTAAGTAATCCCCAATGGCGACAGGAACCCGTAATCCCGGAGCAATTGTAGATGCATTTTCCCAAGGAATTGCTTCTTCTTGTTTATTGTTAAACGCATCGACAATGGGTGCACAAGTTGATGATTGAACAGCAACCATCCGGGGTCTCTTTGAGTCTATAAATCCAATTTTTTCCAATTCATTGAAAGCTTTGTGGATACCAATAATTCCAGTACCTCCACCTGTTGGATAAATAATAACATCAGGAACTTCCCAATTGAGTTGTTCCGCTATTTCTAGACCCATGGTTTTTTTGCCTTCAACTCGGTAAGGTTCCTTTAAAGTTGAGACATCATGCCATCCGAAAGTAATTGAATTTTGTTTGGCAATCTTTCCAGCATCGGATATTAATCCATCAACCAAAACCAATTCAGCTCCGAATGCGTGAACTTCAGATTTGATTGTTTGTGGTGTATCGCTAGGCATGAAAACATGTGCATTAGTTTTAGTATATGCACAATATGCAGCTAAAGCCGCACCAGCATTTCCTGCAGTGGGAATTACAAAATCGGTTATTCCTAATTCCACTGATTTGGACACCGCTGCACACAACCCTCTTGATTTGAATGTTCCTGTGGGATTGTACCCTTCGTGTTTTAAGGTAATATTAAAATCATCATTTAAATTAATAATAGGTGTGTATCCTTCTCCCAATGAATATTGATATCTAGAATTGCATGGCATTATTTCATGCATTCGCCAGATATTATGTGATCGATTTTGTAGATCTTTTGTCAAAGTTTCTTTCGTTTTTTCAATATCATAATTTGCAAAAAGGACTTTTCCACACGTGCATAGAGTTTGTACGTGATTTGCATCAAATTTCTTATTACAAGATGTGCATTGTAAATCTACTAAATTGGTCATAAGGTAGCATTGTTAGTTGATTTAAGAAAATGTTCAATTAAGAATAAATGAATGTAATTGGGTTTTGAGGATTTGTTAATAATAAGGATAGCGTAAACCTAACATTATCTTGAAAGTTGATTTTTTCTTTTTCAAATATCGATAATTGTCTTTATTCTTCTATTGAACCTGCGAACTCTTCTTTTAGAGATTGCCAAATTCTTCTGATCCTATCTGCTACTGGACCTTCTCCTTCTACGGATTCTTCAGTCACTTTATATCTATCCATGACTAAAATTGTTCTGGTATCATCGAAATATCTTACTCCAGTCTTTTTGAACACTCTCTCCAATTCCATCTTTAATTTGTTCATATCAAATGGTCTTTCTCCAAGAGTTATTTCAGCTACTTGAGTTCCTGCTAAAAACATGCGATGGTGTTGTTCGCCTTCAACAACGACATCACCAAGTATAAGATTCATATCTTCTGCGTTCAATCCGATCAGGATTGCTTTAATAGTTCTTCCAGATGTGGTCTTAACAATTATATTCTTTGATGCAAATGCATTCAATTCTGATGAATATGATCTAGTTAGGTTTGCTGACATTCTTTTATCCTCTAAACCATTGGAATTATTAGTATAATAATAACTTTTGATATCAAACTCAATTCAATCTTTTTCAAATTAAATTAATAATCTAATTTTGTGTGAATCTAAAGAAGGGATTAAATGAGTTCTGAATTAAAATATTTTAGTGTTTTCAAGCTCCAAATGGGAAGGATTAGCTAAGATTGGTAGATTTGATGTGAATTCAAAATCTATTACAACTCCTACATTATTCCCAGTTGTCGATCCTTTTCAACAGAATATTGATATTCAAAGAATGAAATCAGATTTTGGATTTGATCAAGTTATCACATCTTCATATCTAATGAGCAAACGATTCTCAAATTCAGAGAACGGAATATTCAAACTCCCAAATTTGCAAGAATTACCTTCAATTGAATCATATCTGAATTACGATGGGGTAATCATGATGGACTCAGGGGCTTATCAAGTAATGTTATATGGGGATATTGAGTTGGGTGTAATTGATACTTTAGAATTACAAATGAATGTAGGACCTGATATTGGCGTTATTATGGATCATCCAATTGGATATAATGTGCCTTATAATTCGGCTAAGAAGAGGATCGAAACAACTTTAACTAATTTGAAAACATCCATTGACTATTTTCGTGAGTCAAAAGTACATTGGACGTTACCTATCCAAGGTGGAAAATATATTGATTTGATTGATTATTATTTGGACAAGGTCTTGAATGAAGATACTCTTAGGCATTTTTCCATGTTCGCTCTCGGATCTGTAGTACCAGTAATGATAAATCAAGATTACGATACTTTAGTTAAAATGATCGCGACTGCTCGATCTAAATTACCAGTGACATATCCTTTACATCTATTTGGAGCAGGACACCCTGCAATGTTTGCGTTAGCTACTTTTTTGGGATGTGATACATTTGATTCAGCTGCTTATGCATTGATGGCTAAAGATGGCCGATATTTGACGGTTGATGGAACATTACAATTAGAAAATATTGATGAATTTCCGTGTTCTTGTAGAATTTGTAGTTCTTATACTGTTAAAGAATTCAAAGCTCTTGAAAAGACAATAAAATTTCAATTTTTATCTGAACATAATTTATGGGAATCTGCTGCTGAAATTAAGCGAATAAGAGAAGCAATTAAAATGGGACGATTGTGGGACCTTGTACACCAAAGAGCAAACAGTGTTCCAAGATTAGGAAGAGCTACAAGACTTGCAACGGATTTTGTAAGTACCGGTAATCTAGCAAAACTCCATCAAGCAGGGACCCCCAGTTCCTTACAATTTGCTCCTCGTATTACTAAAAAAGCAGATCTTCAAAAAGTCGATTATCAACGGATTAAATCTGTCTCAAAACGAATTATTTTTGATAATAGTTGCACACGAGTTATAATAATTGCCTATACAATGATTGATTCTATTTTCAATAAACTTGTCGATGATCAAATTTCAAAAGTAATGAAAGATGAAAATGATTATCAAATCTTACTTCTCCTTCCTCCATTTGGTTTAGTTCCAATTGGGCTTAATGAACTATTTCCAGTTGCTCAATTAGTACATGAATTAGAAATAGAGAGTTTTGATTTTGATGATGAAATCCGACAAATTACTAATTTATTTTCTGACAAAACAAAAAGAATAGATATCATCTTGCCTGAAACTTGGCCAAGTAAATTTTATGAGAAAGTTGTTCAAATTACTGGAGAAATTTTTTTTCATATAAATAACAAACCGTTGAGTGTTTTAAAAGAATTATTTAATTAATATTTTTGAATTATAAATGTCCGAATTTATCTCTAAATTCTATATCGATAATCTATTTACTTAGAAGTTAAGCGGATTTAAAATCATTAATACATTGAAAATACAGTGATTTTATAACGGACGTATAATATTTTCAATCAATCTTGACGATTCTGTATAAATCTCGTGAGACAGTGGGGGCACTCAGTGGCATTGCATATATCGTTTTTATGTCTACAATAATTCCTATTCTCATTTACTTGGACCCTGACTATTCGACATCTCTTTCAGAATTTGATCCACTGAGTAAATTAAGTGAAACTGATTTTTCAAAAAACTATTATCGCTTTCTGCATATTGTTGCTGGTTTGTTGGCACTTATTTATTTCGAATTAAGATTTTTTTTAAATAGAACCATATATCATAAACTGAATAATTGGAATCTTATTGTTCTAACGGGACGAATCGGTGCATTTGGTCAAATTTCGACCGGAATAATACCCCGAGGAGTTCATCCTCTCCACTTATTTGCAGCAATGGCTTTTGCTTCTGGATATGTTGGATGTTTAGTTTTTACATGTTTCAATTTGGATAATCAATTAAGTTCAAAAGGTCTGTTTAGCCGCATTATTAACCCAGGATATATTATTTCCATAATCGCAATGATGAATGCTCTGTATTTTAGATATTCAGGGATTAGAGGCATTTGGCAATTTTTTGTAATTATTACAGTAATGTCTTGGTATGTTACAGAAGCTTTTGTGTATCATAAAGAAAAGAAGGTGGCTAGTAAATATATCCAGGATAATTCAGAAGTTTTGAAAATAAATAATATTTCCTATTTGATGATTGGATTTGGTATTTATCTAATAATATTTGGATTTTTGCTTTATGCTTTACCCACAATGTGGCCTTGGCAGTGTAAAGATAATAGTGAAACCTGTGATACCTCAAATATAATATCATTATTGGTTGCAGGAGTGGTATTAGTCTCTTATTCTCTATACTATCAATATAAGATTAAACAAAAAAGACAAACTTAATGTATATATTCATATATCCTTTAAATGTAGTATTGCAGCATCTGGATAATGAATAAGGACTTTATTATAAAAAATACCATCTGCTGTTAGTAGTTGACAATTATAAAATTCCGAGAGTGCCAAATAGAATGTTTCGAATAATGAACTATTACTCCTACTAGTCATATTTATTGCAGTTTGAAGTACATAACCCGAAAAATTATCAAGTTGAATAATAAAAGATAATAATGAATCACCAATCTCTATAAGGTTATTTTTTGAGAAATTACCTAATTTTGTTAAAGTGTTTATTACCTCAAATATCAAAATATTCGGTGCATATAAATTAATTTTCCCATTAATATAATTGTTCCGGATTTCAATCGCCTCTGATGTTAAATCTTCTTCTATATACCATTTCAACACTACCGATGCATCAATAACATATTGATTTTCTGACATTTCAATTCCTCCAAGTTCTCAAAATAGACAATGCATCCATTGAAGGCTCATTTCCTTTTTTTTGTCTGAGTAAATCAGATATAATAACTGCTTTTGCCAAATCTTGATGTTTTAAACTAGGAATAAGATCTTCTATTGTAGATCTAATTATTTCACTCCAATTTATCCATTTCATATTCTCCATATCTTTTTTTTGTTTGTCAGAAACTCTTAGACTTATTATGGGCATGTTAAATCAACTAAATTTTATGTATCATATATGTAATAAAAATATTACATTATATAGACTGTTAAATTGCCATTTATCTGTATGTAGTACAAATATTACAAAAAAACTTCAATATCCATATCTTTTTTTGTTTGTTAATGAAATTCAGAAAAACGATCTCCCTTCCGAAGTGTTAAATCTTTTAAAATATCATTCGGAAGTGGTTTTGATTTTAAATTTCCATAATCGTAAGCAATATGGGAAGTTTGAGCAATAACAACAACATCTTCATTTTCGTTGACCATCATATAACTGAAATCCCAAGACTTTCTTCCAATTCGCGAACACCACATTATTACAACCAATTTATCAGATAGGTAAGCTTCTTTCATAAATCGTATTCTGATTTCTCCCAATATCCAATCCCATTTTCCGTTATCCAAGAATTCCCTACTTTCTTTGACATGAGCATGCCATTCAGTTCTAGCCGTCTCAAGGAATTCAATGTATGCTACATTATTCAAATGCCCTAAATTGTCTGTATCTGCTAATCTCAATTGAACATTTAGGATGAAGGGATTGTGATTGTTTTGTATGTCTTGATAGTTAACCATACGTGATTATTAAATTTCATAATTAAATTATTTCTAAAGATAAATGAAAAACATACTAAATTTATTTATTTGATTTTAATATTTCAGATTAGGAATTCAAATTGTAAATTACCGCAACTACAATATTTAAGACAAAAAATGAGATTTCAGGTATATATTGAGCTTCGAGCATATCGACCTGTACAACATTCTGTTCATAAATTCTAGAATGTTGAATAATTGCATAGCTTATATTTAGAGTCTGCCACATTGTTACTTCAAATGGGAGTTCCAGTACAAGCAGAAAAATGAGATCTGAACGCCCATAATATTCGGCAACAACCGGGATATGGGTTGCAATTATTGAATTCAATGGAGCTTTACTATTGAGATATTCAATGGCTTCACGAAATTGATAATCATAAACACTATCTTGAGGAAAATAATATCCAGCTCTTTCCTCTCCTCCTCCAATTTCATTGACATACATACGGTAATAAGGTGATGTGGCAAATCCTGAAATTAATAAATTCAAAACGATAAATAATGTTAGCACATAAGAAATTATTATTTTGTTTTTCAATTTAGAAAAAACGCTAATATTGTCTGAGATGGATACAATAATAGTTGCAAATTTACAAATTCCAATTGAACTGATGTAGAAAAATGCAGGCATTATTATCATTAAATATCTTGTTGCCATTCAGTTCTAGCCGTCTCAAGGAATTCAATGTATGCTACATTATTCAAATGCCCTAAATTGTCTGTATCTGCTAATCTCAATTGAACATTTAGGATGAAGGGATTGTGATTGTTTTGTATGTCTTGATAGTTAACCATACGTGATTATTAAATTTCATAATTAAATTATTTCTAAAGATAAATGAAAAACATACTAAAT
>MDVR01000174.1 GCA_001940725.1 Candidatus Heimdallarchaeota archaeon LC_2
GGCATGACAACGGCTTGACACTGTTCGACCCTTGCTGAAAACTGTGTACTGATCCCGAGGCCCGAAATATCCAACCTCGGTGATATCAAAAGCAATAGTCACACCTTCTTTGTGGCTATTTTTGAAAAAAGTGGAACACTTCAACCTTTTGATCTGCTCAATAATCACCTTACGATATCTGGATATTATTGTTCTATGTGGCCATGCATTCAGAGTCTGTCTAATGAAATGAGCACTTGGCAGTGCTCTTTCATTGTCATACCAGTGACGAAAAGACAATTCCTCAATACCAAACTGAATACTACTTCCCGTTAAACTAGTAACTAAAAGAGTACTCATGGCAATTTCCATAGGTACTGCTCGATGATACTCATCGACCTGTTTTGGAAGATTATTGGTGAAATTTGGTAGAATTTGAGAGTTGTAAAATTCCTCAATTTTCTCAACAGAGAACTTATTTCTAACCACTAATCCTCCATTCATCAAATCCTTTAAGAATCTTTCTGATTATTATGAATAATAAGAAGAAAATACAACTTTGAGCTGATCACACCTCCTAAATCGCGGTATCTTCTAGCGAATACTTAATTGAAACAATGATTTGTTAAGACATCGACTGGATCGATGTTAATTGTCCAGTCTTGAAGTTTGGAGCCAAACTTCTTCAATTTATGAAAAGGTTTTAAGCTCGGTTTACCCTCTTGGATCTCAGACAACCTCTCTCCTGAAGCCAATCGATGTGTGATTTCAATCAGATCTGATTTATTCTGAGTATCTAACTGACTAAATTCTTTTAGGTTGTTTTCAGCTACGGGTTGTAAAATTAGTTCTCGAGAAGTTTGAGGAATATTATTATCATTATTATTATTATTTTTATTGAGCTTGAAGGTCAAAGATTTGACCCTCTGCTTAGGAGCTAAGTTGATGAGTAGATCACTCATCATCCTGCTGACAAGATTGGAATCCAGGTAGATACCAAATTCAAGGGCAAAGACCGATTGTAGCCAAACTCTGCCTCGATTAGTCCACATGGTCCAGATGAGGAAAAATTTGAAATACAAATTGCTAGATTTCTTGATTTTAAGTCTGTAAAAATCAAATCCCTGATGATCGAAATAATCATAAAATGCAAGTTGTTGCATGAAAAGTTGAAGTAATTGCTAGATGATTTTTTTGGTATTATGCCAGCTAGCTTTGGGTATTATTTAGGGTGATACGTTAGGTATCTGTCGATCGAGATAATAGAAAAGATAAATCAAGTATTGCATTAAGAGATAGCTATCCGAAATTAATAACATTCCAATACCGAAAAGTAAATGATTATTTAAAGTTAGTATTGACGAATTTGAAGTATGGATTATTATACTGCTGTAATCTGTGAAAACATGCACGTAATCACACCAGTGAAAGAACTTGATAATCCCACAAAATTTTGTAATGAATGTGGAAAATTAAATCATAATACATGTATCAATTGTGAAGGTCAGATCAGAGGTCTTTCTGCACAACCACCAATTGCAGATTACTATGATATCCCATTATATTGTGGTGATTGTGGGAAACCATACATCTGGACAGATATAATGCTCAAGTCCACAAAACAATTAATAGCTGAAATGGATAAACTAAGTGAGAATGAAAAATTAGAAATGCAAAAATCAATTGAGGACATACTTCAAGACACACCGAGAACACCATTAGCCATCATTAAATTCAAAAAACTTATCAAAAAGACCAGTACAGCATTCGCAAACTCAATTAGGAATATCCTCATAAATGGCATAAAAGATGAAATTAGCGAACAGCTCTTTAATTAGCAAAACTATTACACATATCCCACCCGTTAGGGTATAGGTAGAGGCATTTATTACATATAGATATTTGTTTCAACCAGTTCTGTTCAGTTTTATCTTGATAGAGCCATAGTTTCGCGATCGATTGAAGAAACCTTGCTCTAACCTAAATCCATTAGATCAAATATATCAAAACCGGAAACATAAAGGCAATCGATCGATAAATTATTGAATAAACAATGCATCGATTAATCTTTCAACTAAATCCTGTTTGATCTGCTAAAAGATCGATTGAATAATAAAAGTACTTTTATGGTAATGATAATTTGAGATGTTAGATTGAACAACCGGATAAGGACATCTAATTTAGTATCTCCAAGTTTGATCAACCAAATTGGTCAATTATTACAAGATGTTTACTTACAAGGAACCCCCCTCCAAGTTGGGTCGCTAAAAAAAATCGGTGAAGATTTAGCTCATTATGTGGACAAATTTCTAGAGTTTATTCGGATTGAATCAAGAATAAATTATAAATCAGATGAAATATTTGGTCTGGTCGCTTATATTGGTAAAGAACAGCAATTACATATCCGAGGATATGTTGATGGTAGAATAGAATCAGAAATTGAACCTATCATGCATCATTATGAGCATTTAATTAAACCACCAGAATACAAGATGTTTAATGGAATGTGGTATTCTGCTCATAAAACGGTTGAATATTTGTTAAATCACTGGAATATTTCTTCAACAATCGAAATCGGTGATAGCGGATCTAGATATCACCCTGATCAATGGAGGTATTTTTCAAAACCTACAAAATTTTACAAGGATATCAAAGACATATTTAAGAACCAACCACGGGCAACTCAACGAAATATAAATGATGTCCTTAATTTAATTAAACTTGAGATACAACGTATTAAGAAGGCTCCATTCGATTGTTTAGTTAAAAAAGCCTTGAGAGCTAGTGATTTCAAATCTCACAGAGATTGTTAATAATTCATGAGAAATATGTGCCACTTTTCAACAAATCTTCGATTTTCATGTATAATACAATTGAATTTAATCAGTTAAGGATTCAGATTATAGTATATTCCCTCGATCGATCAAATGATTGACCAAAAGCCTTTTTTGATAATTTTTACTTAGAAAATAGACTGACCTTGCTTTTTTGAGTGTCCAAATGTACGGGCTACCCTCTTAAGTTATATGTTACTTAAGGTTGCCCCGAATAAAATTATTAATTTAATTAGGAACTACAGGGTGTAAAACAAAAGATTAAATATTAAATACTCGTTAATATTGATTAGGAAGAGATCTATTGGTTAAACTAAATATAAAGTATTCTGAAAAATTTGATTATAATAACATAAAATCACAGCTTAATTCTATAGAGCTTGAAACGTTAAAAATGGTTTATGATCATTTTCCTGAGATCTTTCTCCATTGGATGAAAATATCAGATGAAGAATATCGACGTTTAGATCATTTAAAATCATTATATTTGATAAAACAATATGGCCAAAATTATTATATTACCGACTTAGGTTACATGTATTTAATCAACGAAGGGTATGCAAAATTAGTCCTAACTTCCTTGAAGCACATACTAAAGCAGAAACTAATTCATTGGGAAACAAAAAATTTTGAGTCACTTGTCAGCAACACCCACACAAAAGAAAATATTATTCGCCAATTAAATTGGGTGAGGGTTTGTCACTTTTCAAAATTCGATATTATGAACAATCGTTCCCAGGTGAATTAGAAATGACGAGGAAGGGTGAAAAATATTTTAACAATCCTGACGATATTGAAAATGATATCTATTTTCATGAGAGCCGATTTAAAACTCTCAAAGGGATAATATTTGAATCTGCTATTGTAGCGTTACCCACATTGTTAATAAATCTAAAATATTCAATAGAACCTCTATTTTCAATGCTCATTATAATTGCACTAATCAGTTTGCATAAAATGTGGGAATCACGACAAAATTAAAGCGGAATGTCATTTATCTTAGCACCTCAGCAAATAAACAATCTTCCTCTTTTTCATGCTCACTAACACAACCGTAGATCCTATCGGTTTTTACCCAGTAATAATTAGGTAGATGAGCACAACATGAAATTAATCTTAATCCAAACTTTTTCCATGTTGATTCCAATGTTCTTTGATCCCTGACTTCCATTTTTACAAAGTTATTTCCTTGATCAGTATCAACAAATTTCATATTTTTTAGATCTGGGACAATTAATTTCTTAAACTGAACAAGATCCATATTTCCAAATTTTTCATTTAATCTTATTGCTACATGCAAATCATACAGATTGTAGACACTAGTTAAGAATCTTGTGCAAATAATACACAATTTAGGATCCAAAAATGTGTAAATTTTTCACAACATCTGCAGCTGCAATTGTGTAAAAATTGCACTAAGGTAAGCAGCCAAACTGCAGATCTTTGTGTAAATTATTCACAAATATTACCTGGTAAATAATGTGTAAAATTAACACGTTGAGACAAACTAGATCGATCGATAAGCAAAACACGATCGATTGATACTGATGAGATTTGGTTATTTCAGTTTGGTTTATCAAATCTATCCTTCACGCTGATTTTATCTTTTTATGACTAATTGAAAATAAATATCGGACAGAAAAAAGACCAAATAAGACAATGTACATTTGATAACCAGGAGATCGATTGGTATTGTTTTTCGTTTTAGTTTTGGTTTCGGTCAAAGTTGTGGTATATGAAGATATCACACTTTCAGTCTCTGTATAATTTGCTGTTGTTGCTACTGTTGAAGTAACTTCCAAATACTCAGTATTTGTGATATTTTCGACTTCTGTTATAGTAGTAGTGGTATAATCTGTATTTGTGAGATTAGATGTTGTTTGGACAACACGTGGAAAATAACTATAATTAATTGTGACATTGTTTTCTTCAGTTAAAATATAATCTCCAGAAATATTTGTTGTGTATGAAACCTCATAGTTAACCGTTGTAATATGCATTAAATTGTTATTTACATAGATTAATGCGTTTGTGCCATTAAAATCAATGTATAATTCATAATCTATAAAGAAATCAAAGGTCCAATCATAAGATGCAGGCATCCCACCTTCTCCGACATAAAAGAACATTGAACCATTTTCTGCTGTATTTACGTGAAAATAAATATATGTACTAACGTATGGTAATAAAAAATGCACTTGTTCATTTCGTAGAGTTCCAGTAAAATCCATAATTGTATCGTTTAAATTAATGGTAGTGTTAATAGTTGATAATTCTCCATCAATGAATTGATCGTATGTTGTAATAGGAGCAGAATTATCGTATGTTGGATCACCATCTAAAAATAATGAACTATTGATAAACTGAAATTCATGGGCATTTGATTTTGGTATCGAAAGATAAAATAGAGATATTAAAATTAAAGCTAGGAAAATTGGTTTTATCGATTTTACAAACCTTCCTTCCATGTTTCAATAAAATGTTGTAACTAAAAGAAACTTGGTACTTATGGTGTGAAGACTCGAAAAAATACTTTAAATTTGTAACCAATTATATGATCGATCTCTTACTTCCTATTAATCAGCAAATCAAATTCCTTCTTATTATATATTCGATATATACTTAATGTCGTCTGATCACCAGATTGTTTTGTAACAAAAACATCGGCAAAGTGAATTTCACCACTCTCATCTACAATTTCTAAAGTATTGATCGCTTCTCCCACAGGCAACCTACTAGCAATAGAAGAAGTTTGACTTCCAGTTTTACTTACAACACTTGAAAAAAAATTAAAACTATCAGATTTTAATATTAAATTTGAATTTTCAAATGAATCAAATTCAAATTTATATTCTGTTTCTTGTTGAGTTTTTGATGTTATTTCGAACTCTCTAAATTTGAGGGTATAGGATGAATTTTTCCAAAAATCAAAATAGTAGATCTTTTTGATTGTTTTTAATATTTCATACTCAACGGGTTTCGTATTATATGTATAATCAATGGCTATTGTCTTCTTAATATCAGGATAAGCAAAATAAACTAATAACAACAAATTCACGTTTGCTGGGAATTTTTTGATTTTTTCAGAATCTTGTACTATTAAAGGATCAAATCCCCTATGTGCTAATGCATTCCGATAATCGTAAATTTCATTTGAAACTAGTTCCAGAACACTTGAAAAATCGATATCAATGAAACTTTCTAACATACTTTTAGATTCATTTGAAAAAAGGGCATATAAAGTGTCTTGAAACAATTTCAATTTTTCAATCAATCCTTGAGAGGATTTTAAGTTGTTTTTTAATGTTGGACGGAATATTAACCCATTTATTGTGTTTTGGAGAATTTCATATTCTGTTCTAAATTCGGGCACAGGATTGCTGTTTGTAAGATATTCTGATCGCAATCTACTAAACAGGGTTCGTATTTCGTTTTTAAGCTTAGTTCTAAATTTGATTCCACTTTCATCAAACTCGTAATTTAACATTGCTCGTGTGGTCGCTAAATTATTTATCCACCATTCAATTGCCCACCACGACCAAGTAAATTTACCTTCAACATTGTTGGAAAACTCTCCAGCGACGATTGCAGATAGTGAATCAGAAATACAAGTTGATTCTATCCCCCATATATTTTCTAAAATTTTTAATATCCAGAGAATTTGGTCATTAGTTGCATTTTGAATAGGGATCGATCCATGTGAATTTTCCTTACCTTTTGCAACATTAGTGTATATTTGGTTCCATTGTGTATTTTTGTAAAGATAGAAAGAAATCTCCACCTGATAGGGGGAACAACCGGTTATTAGGGAAAAAATCCTTATTGCAGGGTTGTTAAAAACAATCTTTTTAATTTGGTCTCCTGTAAGGTCCGAATAGTTTAAAATATAGCTAAAATTTAATGTATCCCAAGGAGTTAGCCAACTGAAATGTTGATTTTTAAAATAATTTGATTTATTTTGATCATACCATATAAAGTTATGATGTTTCATTTTGTAAATGACTAAAAGTTCATTTTCATGAATTAATCCTTGATTTTCCATGATTGTATTTGTGGAAACTGTATCATTAGACATGATTTAAAATTCCCAAGATATTATTTAAAGCTTTAACCCAATGGTTACTTTTGTGTAGAGATTGAAGGTTTGGAAGTTTTATCGATTTGCTATGAACCTAGAAATCCATTCTTAAATTACATATGATAAAATGTCACAAGAGTTTTTTATAATATGTTCAATAACTACCCATTTACTATATCATTGTATAAAATGTCATTGAGTTTTTGAACGTTTTTTCAATTTCAAATCACTTGTTAGTTAATGCACACTTTTTGCCAAACGAAAGTTATGAATCACTAGTCTTGAAAGCGTGTTCAGAATCTAAATATTTCTAATTAATTTTTCTGGAGAATGGAAGTAACATTCAAACAATCGTGAAACAAGATATCGATCATGTCAACGAATTCAGGTTTTGATAGTTTGGATGAACTATTCAATCATCCATATTTTACTGAAGAAACCTCTTTATATAAATTAGTTCTAAGGAAGTACAATTTAAATCAAACACAAGCTATAGGTCTGCAATTATATTTGATTAAAGATAGGGTTTCAAGGGCTAAGAATTTATGGTCTTTTGTTATAAATTTCAGAGAAAAAGAAAGATTGCAAGATATGATACAAGAAACTCTACTTTTAGAAGATATAATTGCGGTTAATATAATCCCAGATGCAAATGATCGTCATTATCCTTGGTTAATTAGTAGTAATTTAAATTTTGAAATATTAGAGAATTATGGTCATCTAATTGATTATTTATATGATTGGATAATTAGAATATGGGCTAAATTTAAGGAGATTGAAAAATGGGATAGTAAGCATTTTGATTCTTTGCTAGATTGGGGGGATTATGATGATTAAGCAAAATTTATTAGATAAGATAGATAGGATGGTCAAACAAATGCGCACAGATTTAAAATCGGAAATGGACTCATATGTAACTAAGGTTGAGGAACCAGAATTATTAGAGATTCTCACATATTTTGAAGTTGTTTATTCAGTATTTTCTGATTCAGGAAATAAATATGGATTTGATCAGATTAGACATCTACCAGGTATGAGAAAAGAAAAACGGAAATTTAAATTCTCTCAAAGTCCTAATGGGAAGTCTGAAAATTGGTCTTCTATAATATTTGAAAATAGTAACCAGAATAATTTCGGTCTTAGATTCTTAAAGAACAATCCTCTTGGTAGAGAACATTATGCAGTAGTTAACAATAGTGGTATCCCTACGGCACCAGACATAAGCTGTTTAGCTTATTTCCAACCTAATAAAAATAACCAAATGAAGGATGAATTTTATTACAATCATTCGGAAAGTCCTCTTTTACTTATGATTGGAGAATGTAAATATACAAGAATAACATTGACTACAGCCAGATCTATATATGGGATTTGCGACGATATGAACTTAAGACGGTTACCTCCTGCATGGAAAATAGCTAAAAGTTGGTCAATCCACAAATTTTTCCTCAAATTTAAAAAAATGTTAGTAGTTTATATTTCCAATAAATTAAGTAATTCAGTAATTGAATATTTCGATTTTAAAAAATGTGTAATTATTGATGGTTCCGAGCTTATAAACAATAAAGATACATTGATAGATTTATTGTAATACCAAGATGAAAATCTTTGGTCTTACTTGTTTTACCCCTAATAATGCAGAAATTAGAGATCTCCATATTCTCATATATAAATTAGATTAGTGTTTGTTTATTATTTTACTTGTTGATAATTTAAATGCCCAATTTAAATATGAACTTGGGGTGATACGATTGCTAAATATCACTTCTTAAATCATCAATTTCTCAGATTGTCGATCGATCTAGGCTGTCTCAAGTTTCGTTGAATCCCTATTCTTTCTAGTCATCAGCTAATCAGTCTAGCTTTCGCTTCAGGAATCGGGAAAATTTAAAGACGCAGGCAATTTCCGCTAGTTTGTCTAGAACATGCGTAATAAACTACCTGCAAATCAAATTTTCAAGGAAATCCCCGAAAAACTTATCGAAAGACTCTCGGACATTGCC
>MDVR01000175.1 GCA_001940725.1 Candidatus Heimdallarchaeota archaeon LC_2
TGAAATTATGTCAAGAAATTGAAAATTTAATTGATGCGTTTATTGCATACCTAAATTATGTAATAATTTAATTCTCGGAAGGGTGTTTCGTGCCTCCTCTTTACTCATTACTCTCATTTTTTGATCAATCTCTTGCATATTGTATATCAGAATGGCTAGAGGTTTACTGGGTAAAGACCACCCTCTTCAGTTACGTCATAAAAGAAGAATGGCTCTTAAAAAAGCAGATTTGATAATCCTAGCAGGTGCACCTATGGATTTCAGATTAGATTATGGAAGACATTTTAATGGGTATTCAAAATTAATATTTGTCAATTTAGATAAAAAAACCTTAAATCAAAATAAATGGATTAAACGGCCTACAAAAAAAATTCGAAATAAACCTGCTGAATTCATTATTTCTCTTAGTAAGATAACTACCTTTGAAAATAAAAAATGGTTAAAAGAACTCCGAACAAGGGATATAAAGCGGAATAAGGAAATAGCTAGCTATTCAGAGCAGGAAACTGACTACGTGAATCCAATGAAATTATGTCAAGAAATTGAAAATTTAATTGATGCGTTTATTGCATACCTAAATTATGTAATAATTTAATTCTCGGAAGGGTGTTTCGTGCCTCCTCTTTACTCATTACTCTCATTTTTTGATCAATCTCTTGCATATTGTATATCAGAATGGCTAGAGGTTTACTGGGTAAAGACCACCCTCTTCAGTTACGTCATAAAAGAAGAATGGCTCTTAAAAAAGCAGATTTGATAATCCTAGCAGGTGCACCTATGGATTTCAGATTAGATTATGGAAGACATTTTAATGGGTATTCAAAATTAATATTTGTCAATTTAGATAAAAAAACCTTAAATCAAAATAAATGGATTAAACGGCCTACAAAAAAAATTCGAAATAAACCTGCTGAATTCATTATTTCTCTTAGTAAGATAACTACCTTTGAAAATAAAAAATGGTTAAAAGAACTCCGAACAAGGGATATAAAGCGGAATAAGGAAATAGCTAGCTATTCAGAGCAGGAAACTGACTACGTGAATCCAATGAAATTATGTCAAGAAATTGAAAATTTAATTGATGATGATAGTGTACTCATCGGAGATGGTGGAGATTTCATTTCTACAATTAGTTACATTGTACAACCGCGTCAGGCACTTAAATGGCTAGATCCGGGTGTTTTTGGCACCCTTGGTCCAGGTGCGGGATTTGCATTAGCAGCAAAACTAGTAAATCCAGACTCAGAAGTATGGTTATTTTATGGCGATGGATCTGCGGGTTATAGTTTAAGTGAATTTGATACATTCGTAAGGCATGAACTCCCGATAATTGCACTACTTGGTAATGATGCTTCATGGCAACAAATTGCTAGAGAACAAGTGGAATTGTTTGAAGATCCAATTGGGACTAAATTAAGATATACAGAGTATCATAAAGTAGTAATTGGGTTTGGAGGTAAAGGATTTTTACTTGATAATGAAGAGAATATTGTGGATGTTCTTAAAAAGGCTAAAAGATCCTCTTCAAAAGGAAATCCAGTTCTAATTAATGCATTAATCGGTAAAACTGATTTTAGAAAAGGATCTATATCCATGTAAAACTATTTTGGATTTAATTGAGAAGAAATAATTAGTTAAATAAAATTATGGGAAACCGAAAATCAATAATAAAGTATTAGGATTGAAAGATTTCATTTAATTTGTGTTTAGAAAATATCTTGAAGAGATGAGAGTTAAAGGGAAAGTAGTAACAATCACGGATAATATAAATCCTAAATATGAGTTGGGAAGAATCCTAGAAAAATTTGATAATGATAAAATTGTTGAACTAACTAGTGTTACTGATTCAGATTACCCTATATTAGGAAACGTTGTGTCATCAAGAGAGGCCTTAGCAATATCTTTAGGGATTAAAAAAGATAAATTACATCAATTTCTTTTAGATGCATTGCAATCACCTTCTGAACCCAAAATTATTGACAATGCACCTTTCTTAAAAAATGTTGATGAAAATCCAGATTTAAATAAACACGGAATTCCTAAATTCTTTAAAGAAGACGCAGGAAATTATTACACTTCCGGATTGGTTATTACAAAGGGATTAGATTCAAAGATTCATAATAGTAGTATTCATCGTCAATTATTACTTTCCAATAACACAACAACAGCCAGAATTGTCCCTAGACACTTATTTCATAACATTAAAGTTGCGGAATCAATGGATCAAGATTTACCAATAGCAGTAGCATTTGGGATGCATCCTGCGGTTATTCTGGCCGCTTCAACACCAACTGCAATATCCTTGGACGAAATGCACGTAGCAAATAGTATGCTATCTGGAAAACTTGAAAGAGTTAAGTTACCAAACAGTGGAATACTAGTCCCTACTCATGCAGAAGTAGTTTATGAAGGAGTAGTTCTCAAAAATCAGAAAGTAAAAGAGGGTCCATTTGTTGATGTTACTGGGACATTGGACAAAATCAGAGATGAACCTGTTTTCCGAATAGATAGAGTATATTATCGAGATAATGCATACATGACTACAATCTTACCTTCTAAGACTGAACATTACATTTTAATGGGATTGGGGCGAGAAGCAAAAATCAAAGAATCTGTTCGAAATATTGTACCAGAGGTTGGTGAAGTATACCTCTCTACAGGGGGGGGTGGCTGGTTACATGCAATTGTTGCAATTGAAAAACAATCTGAAGGTGATGCAAAAAATGCGATTTTTGCCGCATTTGCAGCCCATGGCTCTTTGAAATGGGTAACGGTGGTGAATACAGATATTGATGTCTATGATCCAGAAAATGTAGAATGGGCAGTGATAACTAGAACCGGCGAGGATGATATCATAGTGATTGACAAAGCGAGAGGGTCAAGCTTGGATCCCGCAATGGATGAAAAAAGCAAAACCTCGATCAAAGTAGGAATTGATGCAACTATGAGCTTGTACAAAAGTATTGATAGTTACAGGAAAATAAAAATTCCGAAAGAAGACGAAGTGTAATTTAATTATAATCAATGTTCCTTCAATAAGAGCTTTATCCAATTTTCATCAGAAACTTGTTTTATCTCGCCAGCCATTTGGACCCCTAATATATGATAGCAAATTTCATCTTGCGTATTTAGCAATCTGAGAATGAAATGCTCACAAGTACAAAATGCAGGTAATATTACTAAATACTCGTCGTGATTTCCTATAACATGATAGAATTCATCTTTTTCTTTATCCTTGATTTTTGAGATCTTACCTGCAGAAATAAGTCCTATAGCTTTTTCAGTTTTGTTTAATTCTAATTTAGTCAATTCATCACATCAAATTAAAGAATATCAAGATGTTCAGGTAATGAACTCAAGTTTTCTAATGACAAATTTGCTAATTTTCTTACATCGGTTGGAACTTTTCTTTCTCGATTGATATGAATTGTCATCATTCTAATTTTTCTGGGTTTTAGAATTTCATGCATTGAATTGCCAATCATAACACAATCTTTTGGAGTCGAATTAATTTGATCCACCATGGCTTTATAGTATTTTAATGTGTGTTTGGTGGCAGCAAGAGTGTCAAATCCAAAGAAACCTTCTATATATTTGTCTAAATCATTTGCCTCTATTATGCCCCTGATATGAGATGAATGTGATGAACTAGCAATATACATTTTATATCCATGACTTTTTAATATTTTCAAAGTTCTATCTACTTCGGGATATAGTGCTTGAACTTGTACTGCTACTGAATACTCAAAGGGCCTGGTTCGCAGATCTTTAGAAGCTGAAGATATGTCAAGATCCTCATAAAGAAATTTCGGAAATAATTTATCACAATTTTCGAGGAAATCTAAAAATTCTTTCCCAATTTTGTTAGTCATTGGATTTCTTAAATATTCAAATGCAGTTTTCTCCCATGATTTCAAAGCGTGGTCATATCTTTCCTCAGCTGTTTCTTGTTTTAATGAAAAGTGATTTACTAGATGTTCAACCGTGATCCGTCTATATTCATCAAAAATTAATGGAGTACGAACTAATACTCCATGTAAATCGATGAATAAATTGCGTTGTGACACGATGATCCTCCAATACTACAAAATGTAAATTTAACTCTCCTCTAATAATAATTGCCATATTAGAGTTATGAAATTGCACTTCATACGAATTTCTTGTGTATTTAACCTACAAAATAATTTTCTTTTTTATTACACCAATTCTTTATAATTTTAATAACTTCGAGATCCAAATATCATTGTTCCTATCCTTATCATCGTGGATCCAGACAATATTGAGATTTTATAATCATTGGACATTCCCAAAGATAGCTCTCGTAGCCCTAATTCTTCTTTAAGATCAAATAGTTTTTTATACTCAGTTAAAGTATGATCTTTCGTCCAATTCAATCCACCAACCCCCATGAGACCCTTTACTTTTAATCCTAATTTTTTGGATTCCTCTACTAATTCTTGAATTAATTTGAATTCTCCAAATATACCAGATTTTGAAATTTCGGACGCTAATTTAATTTGAATCAGTAACTCTCCTTGATATGAGAGATTGGATAACCGATGAGCTAGTTTTATTGAATCAAGTGTGTGTAATAAATTACAGTATGGTGTTATTTTCTTTGCATTACCACGTTGCAGGTGACCTATGAAATGCCAATTAACATTAGGAATGGCTTTAGCTTTAGTTTCAAATTCTTTGGCATAATTTTCTCCAAAATCCCTAATACCAATGTCATAAGCTGTTTGAATTTCCTCAATCGAACGAGTTTTTGATACTGCGATAATTTTCGGGGTTTTCCTTCCACTCTCATTTGCAATTTTGGTAACTTCTTCGTTTAGTGCAATCCAATTTGATTCCATTTTTTCTTTTGTTATTTCATCCTTCAAAATAACACCTCATTTATTATTCAAGCTTGTTATTATTTTTTTTGCAATAACAGAGGGAGATAAATTCTTTTTAATGTATTCCTCAATTTCATTATCAATTGGCCTTTGGTTTTCTTCAAAATTTGCAAGAATAAGATTATGAAGTTTGTACATAACTTCTGTTTTGACTCTACTTGATCTTCGATTATTCAAATGTTTAGAGGTCTGCATGTATGTAAAATGGTTATTAATTTTTTTTATCAAACGATCTATTCCTGACTCAATATAGGAAGAAGTCTTTAGAACTGGGATTTCCCATTCATCATTTGAAGAATGCATTTCTAACATTATTTTCAGTTGTCTTTGTAATTCATCTGATCCCTCCAAATCCGCTTTGTTAACAACAAATATATCCGGAATCTCATACATACCCGCTTTTATTGATTGGATATCATCCCCTAGCCCCGGAACAGTAACCACAATGGTTGTATCGCAATGACGGTAAATATCTACTTCATTTTGACCAGCACCTACTGTCTCAATAAGTATAACATCAAATCCAAATGCGTCAAGTAAACAAAGAGAATCAAAAGTTGCAGTGGATAATCCACCTATTCTTCCCCTTGATGCCATTGAACGAATGAATACTTTTGAATCTGCAGAAAATTCTAACATTCTTATTCGATCACCTAATATTGCACCTCCAGTGAAGGGACTAGTTGGATCAATTGCCAAAACTGCTATGCTTAGATCTTCTTTTCTGTAATATTGAATTAGCTTATTTATTAATGTACTTTTTCCTGAACCCGGTGGTCCTGTAATCCCAATAATATGTGATTTCCCTATATGAGGAAAAACTTCACTGATAATTTTATCACTTTTTGGAGATTGATTCTCAACTAAACTAATAGATCTTGATAATGCACGTTTATCCTGTTTTAACAACCGTCTAGCTAGGTGATCTTGATCCATTATCATAGTTTTTTTCGATTATTAGTTTAAACGTGATTTGATTAACTCAAATTTGGATGTATGATATAATTCAGGAATGTAATCAAATATTTCTCCGATATTCTCCCCCAATTTTGTATAGAGTTGAACTAATTTGACCTAATGAAGCATAGTTTACAGTATTTAGCAATTCATCGAAAACATTACCATAAGATATCGCAACCTGTTTAAGTTTCTCTAAAGAAACTTTACATTCCTTTGTATTTTTTGATTGAAATTCTTTTAATCTTCTGATTTGCATATTTTTATCTTCATCACTTGATCTTATCAATTCTTTGACTTCCAAACTGTTCCCTTCTCTCTTTGGATTCAAGAAGGTGTTGACTCCAATAATCGGTAGTTCGCCAGTAAACTTTTGAATTTCGTAATCAAGAGATTCTTCTTGAATTTTTGCTCTTTGATATTGAGTTTCCATGGCACCTAAAACCCCACCTCGCTCTGAAATTCGTTTAAATTCCTTCAATACTGCTTCTTCAACTAATTCAGTTAATTCTTCAATAATAAACGCTCCTTGGTTAGGGTTTTCATTTTTGGTGATGCCAAATTCCCTATTTATTATTAATTGAATTGCCATTGCCCTTCTAACCGATTCCTCAGTAGGAGTAGTGATTGCCTCATCATAAGCATTCGTATGTAAAGAATTGGTATTATCGTATATTGCCAATAATGCTTGAAGCGTTGTTCGAATATCATTGAAATCAATTTCTTGAGAATGCAATGATCTTCCTGAAGTTTGAATATGATATTTCAGCATCTGGCTTCTAGGATTTCCCTCGTATATATTTTTTAGTGCGATTGCCCAAATGCGCCGAGCAACACGACCAATTACGCCGTATTCGGGGTCTAAACCATTGGAAAAGAAGAATGAAAAGTTAGGTGCAAAATCATCAATATCCATCCCCCGAGAGAGATAATATTCAAGATATGTAAAACCATTTGCTAACGTGAAGGCAGTTTGTGAGATCGGATTAGCTCCTGCTTCTGCTATATGATAACCAGAAATTGATACTGAATAATAATTCCTAATTTTATGATTTATGAAAGATTGCTGAACATCGCCCATTAGCTTTAAAGCAAAATCAGTGGAAAAAATACAAGTGTTCTGTGCTTGATCTTCTTTTAAAATATCGGCTTGTACAGTTCCTCGCACCGTTTGGAGTGTTCTTGAGCGTATTTTACTATATGTTTCATCGGGAATTAATGATCGAATTTCATTCCAATCTTTCAATTCAGGGGTATTATTATCCTCAATCCAATGTTCTCCTGATTGGACATTAAATCCATACCTACCATCACCGGTCCTAACATATGCTTCAGCTGGAGATAGCTTATTATTCGTCACGACCCACTTTCTTGATTGTTGTCTGATTGCTGCGTTCATAAAAAATGCTAAGATAATAGGAGCTGGGCCATTAATTGTCATACTTACAGAAGTTGACTTAGCACAAAGGTCAAATCCAGCATATAATCTTTCTATATCCTCAACTGTGCATATTGAAACCCCACTATTGCCAATTTTTCCATAAATATCAGGTCGTTCATGAGGGTCCTCGCCATAGAGTGTCACTGAATCAAATGCAGTAGATAATCTAGCTGATAGCTGATCCTTGGCCAAGTAATGAAATCGTTTATTAGTTTGTTCTGGTGGACCTTCACCGGCAAACATTCTTGTGGGATCCTCAAATGTACGTTTAAATGGATAAACTCCAGCTGTATAAGGGAATTTTCCGGGTACATTTTCCAATAATTGCCATTCTAATATATCACCCCAATCTTCAAATTTTGGTAAGGCGATCTTTGGAATCTTGATATGAGAAAGGGATTCACTAGAAGTTTTTACTTTAACTTCTTTGCCGCGTACGATGTAAATAAATTGATCACTTTGATAATTTAATTTCAACTTTTCCCAATTCCCAATTAACTCTAGGTTTCCTGGTAGAAGTTGATTTTGATACCATTCTATTTGTGCATCTAGAATGCTCAATAAATCTTTGGGTAAATCTTCTATTATTGGAGGTTGATCGTTATTTTTTGACGGTTGCTGTGAATTTGCTTCTACTAGCAACTTTCTACTTGTTTTTAATTGCCAAAGCTTACGAGCGAACTGCGATTGAGAATACGATTTTGATTTGTACTCAAATACCGAATCTGCAATTTCAGCTAGGTACCGAACTCTATCTGTAGGGATTATATATATTCGATTAGATAATCCAACTGGTAGATTCCCTATTTTAGCAAGTTGGGAGTCAAAATTATTAAAATCTTTATGTAATTTTTTAATAATATCAATATACAGTTTGTTTACTCCCGCATCATTAAATTGACTAGCCATGGTCCCGTATATTGGTAAATCATCATCAACTACTTCATTTGGATCAAATAGTTTTCGTGATCTACGATACTGCTTTCTAACATCTCTTAATGCATCAAGCGAAGCTTTCCTTTCAAATTTATTAATCACTATAAAATCTGCATAGTCAATCATGTCAATCTTTTCAAGTTGTGTAGCGGCACCATATTCTGAGGTCATTACATACACAGAATAATCAGTGATATCAATAACCTCAGTACCTGATTGGCCAATACCGCTTGTTTCCACAATAATTAAATCATACCCTGAATCTTTACAAATCGAGATTGTAGCCCCTACTGCTTCACTTGTTGCCAGATTAGCTCTTCGAGTAGCAAGCGATCTCATAAACACTTTATCTGAATGGCTTAGGGAATTCATTCGTATCCTATCAGCTAGTAAAGCTCCACCACTTTTTCGCTTGGATGGGTCGATTGATACAATAGCTATTGTCTTTTCCGGAAAATCAAGAAGGAATCTACTAATCAGCTCATCGGTTAGGGATGATTTACCCGAGCCACCTGTACCAGTAATTCCAATTACAGGTACTTTATCTTTATTCATTTTAAAATTATCAAGAGTTTTTCCTTCTAATATTGTATTTTCAATTTCACTAATAGACCCAGCTGTAGATTTCCAATCTTTTTCGGGTCCATCAGATTGTTGATGAAATTCTGAAGTAAGATAATCGCAATTTTCAAGGATTAGATTAATCATTCCTTGTAAGCCTAAATCTCTACCATCATCCACCGAGAAGATTTTATCGATTCCATAGTTTTCAAGTTCCTCAATTTCTGACGGAATAATGACTCCACCACCACCTCCAAAAATTTTGATATGACTAGAATCTTGATCATCCAAAAGATCCTTCATGTATTTGAAAAATTCTAAATGTCCACCTTGATAACTTGATATACAAATTCCTTGAGCGTCTTCTTGAATTGCCGTTTGAACAATGTCATTAACACTTCGATTATGTCCTAAGTGGATTACCTCTGCTCCTGAATCTTGAAGGATTCGACGCATTATTCCAATTGACACGTCATGGCCATCAAATAGGGAAGTAGCAGTTACAATTCTAATTTTATGTTTGGACTGATATACATCAGATTCTTCGATGACTTGCATTACTCAATAGGTACTGAAAACTTGTGAAAAAAATAGTTTTCCTAACAGGTACTCAAATTGTGTTTATTTACTAAAAGACTCATGATCTAACCGTTATTTTATTACTAATTTAAATAATGGTCTTTCGCGTTCCACAAACACTATCAGGTGTCACCACCGCTTCTTGCGAAGCTAATAATGTTCTCGATTTATTTTTATGAAATAAATCCATGCTTCTGTCATCTTCTCCTTCATCCGATGTCTCGAAATATGAGATTAACAAAGATGGGTTACCGTGATTTTTTACCACCGCTTGATCACTGAAAACGGCGTTTCTGTTGGATTTATTGTGAGACAGATTAGAACTTCCTCGGGTATCTTTTTTGCAAGATGCCTTCATAGTTTTCGGTTTCACAAAACCTAGTTCTCTAATGACCATTACTTACTTGAATATTTAAAGGACTGGGGTTATTATTATTTGTTAATGAAAATAACCGTTAATTCATGCTTTTTCCAAATAAATGGTATCAATTTTTTGGAGATCTGGATATTCATCATTAGCGAAAATATAATGCAGTTTTGTATTTGAACATGCACTAACTTTACCATTTTTATCCATTGCAAGGATTTGAATTATTCCGTTTTCATCTAATTCGAATAAGTCAAATATACCTCTTTTTACAGCTTTATCAACTGATCCAGTATTTTGTAAGTAATTTACAGTTTGTCTTGCAAGTCCCAAACGTATAGCGTGTTCACCAGTTCCAACGCAGGTTGCAGCTCCAAATCTTACATCACAATAATTACCAGCACCAATTACTGGACTATCACCAGCTCGTCCTGGAAACTTAAGAGATAAGCCACTTGTTGATACTCCGCTACATATTTCACCTGAACTATCTTTTGCAATTACATTAACAGTTCCATGATGCTCATGAGACAGTTTTGTGTACCAAGAACGATAATCAAATCGTTTAAGTTGATCTTTTATGTAATTGTCATACCTCCAAGCCAAATCTGTAATTTCTTGAGGAACTGGCATACCATCAAATAAATCATTTCCAGAAATTACATTTTGATAATAATCATTCATACTGCTATCTGTTAAAGTATCTAATTCTTTAAATCCAACTGTTTTTGCAAAAAGCTCTGCACCTTCTCCAACAAGTAAGACATGAGGACTTTGTTCCATAACTTGACGAGCAATAGAAATTGCATGCAAATAATTTTTCAATCCAGCAACTGCCCCAGCTTTTCGTGTTGAACCTATCATTATTGATGCATCTAACTCAGTATATCCAAGAAGATTTGGAAAACCATTATACCCCACCGACCAGTCTTTTGCATTCAGTTCAACCTGTTTTATTACACTTTCAACTGCATCTACTGCTGAACCCCCATTTTTTAATAAACTAATCCCCGTATTAAGAAATTCATAAGTATTTCGGGTTCCGCAAATGCTCCAAGTCACAAACTATTGAATCTGAATAATCATTTCAATCCTTAGATTAATCAATAATTATAACTAATCATATCAAGATTTGATTGCTTTTTAACTAAACCCATTAATGAAAAATGAGATTTATTTGACGTTTGGTGTTCCAATTTAATGTTTATTAAGCTTCACTCAATCGATGAATTTACATATACTTAATTTATAGTTAACTCGCTGATGCCATTGGAACGGAATATGCTGCATTACTGCAGCTAATCATCGATAAAGTAATTATTAAAATAAATAATAATTTTTTTTCAAATTACCTAAACAATAAGATTTCATTCTTTTCAGGAGGAATTTATTTTGGTAAATGAGAATTCAACAGAAGAAAATATGGTAGTAACGCCATGGGAAGTGCGTGGTTTTGTAGATTATGATAAATTGATTAAAAAATTTGGTACAAAACCGTTTGATGAAAATCTACAACAAAGATTGGCTAAATTTACTGATGGGGACTTACATTATATGATCAGACGTGGAATGGTTTTTTCACATCGTGACTTTGATAAATTACTTGACCACGTTGAAAAAGCCCGATCTAGTGGAATTGAAAAAGGCGAAGAATTTGCATTATATACAGGAAGAGGCCCTAGTGGACATACTCACCTTGGCCATCTTGTACCATGGCAATTTACCAAATGGTTACAAGATAAGTTTGATGTCGATTTATATTTTCAACTTACAGATGATGAAAAATTTCTACTAAAGCCAGATTGGACCTATGATCAATCTATTGGATATGCGTATGAAAATGCCAAAGATGTTTTAGCAGTAGGTTTCAATCCAGAAAAAACGCATTTTATAATCGATTCAGAAGCAGGAATTAAATTCAGAAAGCTCGCTACTCAAATTAGTAAAAGAATTAACTTTTCAACAACCAAAGCAATTTTTGGATTTAATGAAAGTACAAATATCGGAATGCTCTACCATCCTGCAATGCAAGCCGCACCATGTTTTTATCCTTCTATTGTTAAGAATAAGAAAATACCGGTCTTGATACCTGCAGGAATAGATCAAGATCCATATTGGAGAGCCACCAGAGACATTGCAACTAAATTGGGATTCTATAAACCTATGGCATTACATTCTGAATTTATACCAGGGCTAGAACAAGGCGGGAAAATGAGTGCTTCAAAGCCTACTACAACAGTATTTACTACTGAAGATGGCAAATCTGCAACTAAAAAGATCAAACGTGCGTTTACTGGTGGTCGAACAACAATTGCAGAACAAAAGAGATTGGGCGGAGAACCTGGAAAATGTAATGTCTTCGCATGGTACAGAAGTTCATTTGAAAAAGATGATGTTGCATTAAAAAAGCGGTGGGATGACTGTACTGGTGGAAATTTAATGTGTGGACCTTGCAAATTAGATTTAGCGGATAGAGTGGTGGTATTTTTAGATATGCATCAACAAACCCGTGAAGAACTTTCAGATGTTGTTGAAAATTGTATAATTAGAGTTTGATTTTTTGATTATTAATCTTACAGCTTAATGACTTACTATCGATTGATTTAATATTTTCAGCCTAACTGATGTCATATGGGAAATCTCCATAGCGAAAAATACTCCGAGCTAAAGAAAAAAAATACTGAAGCAGAACTAGGTGGAGGTATATCTAAAATTGAGGCTCAACATAAAAAGGGTAAACAAACCGCTCGAGAGAGGATAGATCAATTACTTGATGCTAATTCCTTCCAAGAAATCGATAAATTTGTTAAACATCGAACTAGTGAATTTGGTCTTGAAGATCAGAAATTTCTCGGAGATGGTGTTGTAACAGGTTATGGAACTATTGGTGGCCGACCCATTAATATATTCTCACAAGATTTCACTGTATTCGGTGGTTCATTGGGTGAGATGTATGCTCAAAAAATTATTAAAATAATGGATTTATCGATGAAGAATGGATGCCCAATAATTGGTTTAAACGATTCAGGTGGAGCTAGAATACAAGAAGGAGTCGCATCACTTGCTGGTTATGGTGATATTTTTCATGCTAATGTACAAGCTTCAGGTGTAGTTCCCCAGATATCAGTAATAATGGGACCTACCGCAGGTGGAGCGGTATACAGCCCCGCAGTAACTGATTTCATCATAATGGTTGATAAAACGTCATATATGTTTATAACTGGACCAGGAGTAGTGAAAAGCGTCACTGGAGAAGATATCTCCTTTGATGATTTAGGAGGAGCTAAAACTCATACACAAAAATCCGGAGTCGCCCATTTTAGAGCTACATCAGAGGAACAGGCATTAGCGATTGTTAATCGATTACTAGAATATATTCCTCAAAATAATATGGAAGTCCCTCCTAAAAAGGAGATACAGGAACAGACAGTAACAACGGAATTTATGCGGAATCTACTTCCCGCTTCATCAAATGAGGGTTATGATGTTAGAGAAGTCATTTGTTCTATAATTGATAAAAATTCATTCCTTGAAGTTCATAAAGACTTTGCTGAAAATATTGTGGTGGGATTTGGTTTTCTCGAGGGTCATTCAGTCGGGATTGTAGGAAATCAACCTGCTCATATGGCAGGTGTTGTTGATATTGACGCTTCAGATAAAGCTTCAAGGTTTATTCGGTTCTGTGACGCATTCAATATTCCAATAATTACATTTGTAGATGTACCTGGTTTTATGCCGGGATCTGATCAAGAACATCGAGGAATTATTAGACATGGTGCTAAATTGTTGTATGCATTTTCGGAAGCTACAGTACCTAAATTAACGGTTATACTGAGAAAGGATTATGGTGGGGCCTATGATGTTATGGCATCAAGACATTTAGGTGCAGATCATGTATTTGCTTGGCCTACTAGTGAAATTGCAGTTATGGGGGCTGAAAGCGCGGTTGATATAATTTACAGGAAAGAATTAGCAACTGTTAAAGATCCCGAAAAAATTAGGTCAACCTTTATCAAAGACTATCAAGAAAAATTCAGTAATCCATACATTGCAGCTGAACTAGGATTAATTGATTCTGTTATTTTTCCAGAAGAGACCAGAAATTCCTTAATTAAAGCACTTAAACAATGTGAAAATAAGAGATTAGTACGTGTACCAAGAAAGCATGGAAATATGCCCCTCTAAAAAAGATGATAAAATAAAATCAATTGTGATTTAATTATTTACCAGTGAATTCCGCTCTTCTCTTTTCTAAGAATGCATTCATTCCCTCGCGTAAATCTTTTGTTTGAAAACATTTAACTGCTTCATCTAATTCAATTTCTAACCCTGAATTTAGTGTTTCATTAAAAGAGGCCTGGATGGCTATTTTTGCAGAACCAATTGCAATTGGTGCAAGATTCGAAATTTTGTTTAATAAATTATCCACCTCTTCATCGAGTTTTTCTTGAGGAACCACTTTTGAAACAATTCCATATTGAAGAGCTTGTTCTGCATTTAATCTTGATCCAGTCATTATTAAGTATTTTGAATGGCCTTCTCCGATTAGTCTTGTTAAACGTTGAGTCCCACCTCCAGCAGGAATCAGACCCAAGCTAACTTCAGGAAGGCCAATCAATGCATTATCTGATGCAATTCGAATATCACAAGCTAGTGCAACTTCTAATCCACCACCCAAGGCATACCCATTGATTTTGGCTATGACTGGGAATGAAAGTTCTTCAAGTTTGGTTAATGTTTGTTGTAATTCATGTAGAAAATTTCTAGCCTCTGGAGGAGTTAATTTTACCATTTCAGAAATATCTGCCCCTGCAACAAAAGATTTAGTTCCTTCACCGGTAATAATCAAAGCCCTCACCTCAGATTTTTTATCTGCTAATTCTGACAAAGCTAATTTTAAATCCTCTGTAACTTGGGAATTTAATGCATTTAATGCATCTGGGCGATCAAATGTTAAAGTTACTACATTTTGACGAGGTTTATTAAATTCTATTCTTAAGGTCTGATATTCTGCCATTTACAGCATTAGTTTGTCCTTTGTGGTTAAAAAGGAAAAGGATTGAGACGTGATCTTAACGAAGAAATCGAATGTGTATTAGAACAAAAAAATAATGTTAGTTGCGAATGTTGAGAGAAATTATTTTTTTTTCAGTAGCGGAAATGATAATTATTTACATTGATAGTAGATCGATTCGAATGTGACAACAATAAAAAAAATTGCCATTATTGGTGCTGGACAGATGGGTGCGGGAATTGGATTACTTTCAGCCACTTATGGTTGCACAATAATTTTTAATGATATAAAGCAGGAATTTATTGATAATGGATTAAAAGCAAACAAGAAATGGTTAGATAGACAGGTTTCAAAAGAAAAAATGAATCAACAAAGGGCTGATGAAATATTTGGGAAAATGTCTGGTGAAATATCTCTTGAAAAAGCTGTGAGTGGTGTTGACTTAGTAATTGAAGCAATAATTGAAAATTTAGAAATTAAGAAAGCGACATGGAAAAAAATAGGTGAAGCTGCATCCGAACACACAATATTTGGAAGTAATACATCATCGCTCTCAATTACTGAGATGGCTAAAGCGAGTGGAAGACCCAAAAGATTTGTAGGCATCCATTTCTTTAATCCCCCAATTATCTTGAAAATTATTGAATATATCAGGGGTTACGAAACAAGTGAAGACACCCTAAAAATTGTTATTGATTATGGCAAGTCTATGGAAATGAATACTGTTACTGCTAATGAGACTCCTGGATTTATTGTTAATAGATTAATGATTCCCCAACTGAATGAAGCCTACTATGCACTTCAAGAAGGAGTGGCATCGAAGGAAGATATTGACGCAGCGATGAAATTTGGTTTAAACCATCCTATGGGTCCTTTAACATTATCTGATTTTATTGGGTTAGATACTATTCTTTACATCACTGAATACCTTTACAGTGAATTAGGTGAGAAATACTTACCATGTCCTCTTCTTCGTAAAATGGTACGAGCAGGAAAACTTGGTAGAAAGACCGGTGAAGGATTTTACAAGTATAATTAAAAAAAATTGATTAATTAAAACGATAATATACGTTATTAGACTATTAATTGGATACAGATATAAGCAACGATGTTAAATAGAATATCAATGTCAAAATCAATATATTGGGAGTATAGATATGTATATATGAAAACTAACACTAATGATGTTGGTAAAATTGAGCATATGCTAAATGATATGGGAAACCAAGGTTGGGAGCTTGCTTCCGTAATTGAGGCAGGTGAAGGTCATTCAGCAAAAATTCATAGTTATTTCTTCAAGCGTCCAAAATTGTAATGGAATATTTCTCTATTAGTTCAATTGATTTCCTTTATCTTAGTAATAATGTTTTAGTTTACCTTTTTCAGAAACTATTTTTCCATCTTTAATTACTTTAAATAGATTATTCAAATCCTCAAAAATTGTAATATCTGCCTCAGGACTTTTCTCTAGTAAAACTAGGTCAGCAAGTTTTCCCACTTCAATTGATCCTAATTGATCTTCCATTTGAATTACCCTAGCTGCAGTCTTGGTTCCGGCTTCGATCGCCTGTAATGGAGTCATTCCAACATTTTGCACTAACAACTTGAGTTCTAAAGGAGAATGGCAGTGATCACCAGCGACAGGAGCATCAGTCCCTAGAGCAATTGGGATCCCTTTTTGGAATGCAAGTTTATGATTTTCATTTGCATCTTGAGATACTCTTTTCCATTTACTAATTATCTCAGGGGGTAACATAGCTTTGACTTTTTCTGGAGCAAAATTGATGAAATTAACTGCTGATTGCGTTGCAACTAGATATGTTTTCATTTTAACCATATTATCAAGAGTTTCTTCTGTTGGCATTGAACAATGTTCAATAGATCTTACACCGGTTCTTACTGCTGCTGAAATACCGACATCAGCATGTGCATGTGCGGCTACATAAATCCCCAATCTCTCCGCTTCTGAAACCATAGCCTCTAATTCTTCATCTCTCCAAAGACTTAGATTCACATCACTCCCTTTACCGTGGACAACTCCACCCGTAGTAGCTGTTTTTATGTGATCTGAGCCTTTAGATTTTCTATCTCGAACAGCATGAATTACTCCATCCTTTCCAGACGTTGTTTCAAGTTCTTTATTCGCATCGAGAAAATGTTGAGGTCCGAACGCCTCTTGATTCCCTGGCTGACCAATACCCTCTAAGGCAAGTTTTAATCTCGGTCCGGGGATTACTCCTTCATCAATAATTTCTCTTAGACTACTTAACCCTTTATGGCTACCACATCCTCGCAAAGTTGTAAAACCATAATTCAAGTATTGTTGTGAATTCTTTAATGCCCAATATTCCCAATATGCATCCTTATGGCGCATCATAGTGTTGTTCATATCTAAGATTACTTTATGCGTGTAAGATAAATGTACATGAAGATCCATCATTCCAGGAATGACGTATTTTCCTTCACCGTTGTTTACTGTGTCACTTTCTTGTTTCTCAAAACTACCTTCATCTCCAATCCATGTAAACTTATTATTTTCCATAACAATTGTTTGATTTGGTTTGAATTTCAATGAGTGAATATCAAGCATATTAGTATTAGTGATAATTAATCTTTCAGAACTCATGATTGTTAATAAAATAATGTAATCATAAATTCTTCTTGTCCTATATGCATGATCGTCAAGAATTATTTAATTTAATTATAGGACAAAGTGGTTAATTATCTATGCTGGTTAATTACACGACCAATTTTTGAATAATCTCATCAATATTTTTTGGATCTATCTCTCGTTTGCCATTTTCGATCTCTTTAACCATTTCCAAAAGAATCTTGTTAAATGGAGCTTTTAAACCATGTTTTTCCGATTCTGAAATAACAAAACCGTTTAAATAATCAATTTCAGTCTTTCTACCCCTCAACAAACTTTGCAAACTTGAAGATTTGATATCCTTATATTTTCTCGCAGCCATTCGTAGAAAGATATCTTTCTTAAATCGAGTGAAAAATCCTGCATTTACAGGTAAATAAAGAAGTAATGGATTTACTGTTATTTTTTCTAATTTCACGTTATTTGCCTTTGATGCATTTACTACTTCAGCATAGATTTTCAGAAAGAGAGTTCTTTTAGGTTTAGTATCCAACATTTCACCCCAAGTTTGACCAGAAATCGCACCTAAAGCTTTTGCCGTTGCATTTATTGCCAATTTATTCCATAATACTCCATTTATATTCTCGCTTAGACTAACTGGTAATACTTCATGTAGAATTTCCCCTAATTGAGTTAATCGAGTACTCAATTCCCCATGTAACTCTCCTATAAATATTGAACCCGGGGATGTTTGTTTGTATTGACCTAACTGAATCATTGTTGCACCAAATGCCATAACTGCACTAATAAGTCTCCCATCATCAATTTCTTTGACAATTAAATCTTCGACAATCCCATTTTGAAGGGTAACAACAAACCCATGCGAGAATAAATACGGGATAGTTGATTTTGCTGCTTCAACAACTGATTCTGCTTTCATTGCTAAAAGTGCAAAATCAAATTTCATTGTTTCGTCAAGTTCTGACAATGTTGTGTATACATTTTGTGGAAACACAATTTTTTGTTTATCATTTTCGAGATGTTCGATTATTCCAGAGGATTGAATCTGAGAAGTTATTTCTTTATTTCCTGTAATTAATGTACAATCATAGCCAACCGCTAGCAACCGAGAAGCAATAATCCCTCCAATTCCACCTATTCCCTCAATTAGAATTTTTTTATTCTTCAAATCCACAATAAATTATTGAGGTAATTATTTAAATTTCTATCGAATACAGGTAATGATTCTAAATAATTAAATCATCATCACATAAATCTGAAGTATTTTGTGGAATAGTCACAATAAATCCATTTTCAATTTTGATTGTTAATAACAACAATTCAGTAAAATTACATCTATTAGTAACAAGTCAATATCTGATAGCTTAACAGTTATTAGTTATAATATTATGAAAAGTTCGTGTCACATTCTACTAAAGGACCATTAAAGAGATTGATAGGATATACAACTCATCATAGAAGAGATATCTATATTGCTACCCTATATTCCATCTTGAACAAATTACTAGATCTCGCACCACCATTATTGATTGGAGCAGCAATAGATATTGTAGTTCGTGGAGAAGATTCGGTCTTTGGTCAGCTGGGTATTGATGATCCCAAACATCAAATATATTTTCTAGGATTTGTAACTCTTCTAGTTTGGATAGGAGAATCATTGTTTGAATATTGGTATAAGGTTAGATGGCGAAATCTAGCTCAAAATGTTGAACATACACTAAGAATGGATCTTTATGATCATTTGCAATATCTAGAACTTGAATTTTATGAGGATAGACAAACTGGAGGTCTAATGGCAGTAGTAAACGATGATGTAAATCAACTAGAACGGTTTTTAGACATAGGTGCCAATGATTTAATTCAAGTATCAGTTACAGTAATTACAATTTCTATTATATTCTTTCTTCTTAATCCAATTATTGGTGCAATAGCCCTAATACCAATTCCATTTATTTTATTGTTTTCAATTAAATTTCAAAAAAGGTTAGAATCAAGATACGCCACAATGAGGGATAAAGTTGGGATTTTGAATGGTAGACTTGCTAATAACTTAACAGGAATTGCTACCATCAAGAGCTATACCAATGAGAATTATGAATATGGTCGAATTAATGAAGCATCTGACGATTATCGGCAAAGTAATAGAGACGTAATTAAACTTAGTTCAGCTTTTTCACCATTAATCAGAATGATTATTGTGATGGGTTTTCTTGGTATGTTAATAGTTGGGGGTATATACGCACTCAATGGGACAATGGAAATCGCAGCTTATTCAATTACTATTTTTCTAATTCAGAGATTATTATGGCCATTGACAAGGTTAGGTGAAACTTTTGACCAATATCAACGAGCGATGGCCTCTACAACTCGTGCACTTGATTTATTGGATACTGAAAGAAAAATCATTTCTGGAACAATTGACCTTTCAACAAATGAAATTCTTGGAAAAATTGAACTGAGAGATGTAAATTTTTCGTACAAGGATCGAGATAAAGTTATTTCAAATTTTAATTTGACAATAAATGTGGGACAAACGATTGCTTTTGTTGGACCCACTGGTTCTGGGAAATCTACCCTCGTGAAACTTCTACTTCGATTTTATGATCCAACTTCAGGTTTAATTCTTCTAGACGATATAAATATTGCAGATTTAAATTTGAAAGATTACCGAAGAGGTATTGGATTTGTTAGTCAAGATGTATTTTTGCTTGATGGTTCGATTAAGGAAAATATTGCCTATGGAACTCCTGAAACTCTACTAGAAGATATTATTAAAGCTGCAACAATCGCTGAAATTCATGAATTCGTTCAAAGTCTACCTCAAGGATATGAAACTTTAGTTGGGGAGCGGGGTCAAAAGTTGAGCGGCGGACAACGACAACGGATTAGTATTGCTCGAGCAATTTTAAAAGATCCTCCAATATTAATTTTGGATGAAGCAACGTCAAGTGTAGATAATGAAACAGAGGCAGCTATCCAGAGATCTATTGAAAAGATAATTGTTGGGAGAACTACAATTGTAATTGCTCATCGATTATCTACCATAAGAAATGCAGATTTGATATTTGTGTTAAGTCATGGTAAACTGATTGAACAAGGGACTCATGAAGATTTAGTTGCACTTGATGGGATGTATACCGCTTTGTGGAGAGTACAGACTGGAGAAACAATGATTGCATGATATTAAAAATTTTGTTCGTAATTCCCATATTCTCAAAATATCAATTTCACTGCTGAGAAATATATTTAAAAGCAAATAATAATATTTGTAGATATTGATTCATAAAATATAAGGAATGAATATTTTAGATTTTCTTTTCCATTCATTAAAATCTTCATAACGAGACAGGGACTTTTCTTTTTTGCGAATATTCGGTATCCATTCTATTGTTATTATTAAGCCAAAAACAACATATGGGAGCCAATGCCCACTTAAAATACTAAAACTAAGATAAATCAGAAATTCACCAAAATAATTAGGGTTACGAATTTTAGCCCAGAGCCCACCTCTAAATAGTTGATCAGGATTAAGTTTTAGTGAGATGTATTTCTGCATGTCTGAGGAAAAATGCCAAAAAACTCCGAAACCCCACATTGAAACTACAAGTGCAATTATCCAATTTGATGCTTGATATTCATAATACATCAATAAAAATGGAGCTACCCAATAACCTGTTAGACCTGTCACTAAGATCATAAATCTAAATAAACTTGCATCCACTTCCCAGCTTTTATCTGGAAACATTCTACTCTTTGACACCCACAAAATTCCATAAGTACCATGAATCGCAAGGTAAATCCATGCAGTGAGATTCTCCCATTGATCAAAGATGCCCATTAAGATAAGAACTACTGGTGTTGTTAATATCTTGAAAGTATCTATGATATGTTTTTCTTGCATATTGGAATATTGAGATTTGTTTTTTTAAACTTTAGGCAGGAAATAAATTTGTAGTTAGTTTGTATTCTAAGTTTAATTATAGTAAGTGTAATCCGTTCTTTTTAGCATATCTTTCTACTTTGCCAAGTAAATATTTGGTAGCTAAGAAGTAAATCACTCCATGAAGTAAAAGGACAGCTAGTCAAAAGTAGAAAAATTATTTTGAAAAAATATATAGATAAACCGAAATTTCACCGATCAATTATTGTATTGACACTCTAAACTAGATCTTAAATCGGATAATCATACAATCTCATGGTGTCGATAATGAAAAAGGAGGAATTAGTATTAACAAACAATTATTTTTGATCATAATGATTTTATCTACGGGAGTGATTTTCATACCTCTGAATACAATTACTGCATCAAATCAAATAGGAACAGGTGTCAAATTTAACCAAGTTCAAAATGTTACAATTGCAATCGTATATTCCACGGGAGGTTTGGGTGATTTAAGTTTCAACGATGCTGCCGAGAGAGGAATTAATAGTGCAGTTGCTGCTTGGTCAATAGAAGGTGTAGAGGTAACAGTCGATGGAGCTTGTGAAAGTCAATGTGATGTTAATGATATATCTGCAAATATCGAGGCATTTGCTTCGAGTAGTGTCATTTATGATCTTATCATTGGGGTTGGATTTGCAGCAAAAGATGGAATTACTGCATCTGCGAATGCCCATACTGATCGAAACTTCATGATCATTGACTCCGATTTAGACTTGCCAAATGTTTGGTCTGTCACTTTTAAGGAACATGAAGGTTCATTTTTAGTGGGAGCAATCGCTGCAATGACATCTAAAAATCAAGATATCGCATTCCTAGGTGGTCTGGATATTCCGTTAATTAATCGTTTCCTAGCTGGATACGACCATGGGGCAAAATTCATTAATCCGAATATTACCGTCCGAGCTGCATATTCACCCGATCCGAATAATCCATGGGGAGATTTGGTGGGAGGCAAAACAATTACTAAAGAATTTATTAATTTAGGATCTGACGTAGTATTCGCTGCAGCAGGTGGAACAGGGTTAGGAAGCATCAATGGAGTTGTAGAATATAATGAGGATAATCCAAGTCAGAAGGTCTGGTCAATTGGTGTAGATGGAGATCAAGACTCTTATTCAATAGGGAACGTATTGACTTCAATGATTAAATCGATTGATATAGCAATAGAAGATCAAATCAATTCGACAATAATGAACACTTGGACCCCTAAAATGGAAAATCGGGGAATTACAGAAAATGGAGTTCGGATATCTGAAATGACTCATACTCAAACCGAAGCAAATGAAATTTTTGAGGGTAGACTAACACGTATGGATAAAATTGAAGAATTAATTAAACAAATAAAAAATAATACTATTATTGTTAGAGAGGATATAACAGGACAAAATATCCTATTTGATAAAGATCCTCCAATATTATTTCCAGAAATTAATTCACCTCATGATATCACATATAATGAAGGAGACACAGGAAACAAGATTGAATGGATTGGTAACGATAATAATCCTTCAAATTATAATGTAGAAAGAGATGGAGAAAGTATACAAGGCGGTAAGTGGATCAGTGGTATACCTATTGTGATTGTTGTAGATGATTTGATTGCAGGAATTTACTCTTATACTATATTTCTTGAAGATGTCATCGGTAATTTTGTTGTTGATACGGTTAAGGTTACAGTTAACAATATTTCGCAAAATGCTGACTACACAAGTACAAGTTTGATATCCGTACCTTATCCCCAATTATTTGGAATAATTGGATTTCTTACAGTAATATCAATAAGAAAGAAATTTGAATAAAGAAACTTAAAGAACAAAAAGGATTATCTTATAACCTTTAGGCAGATAATTTAATTGATATTTGATGGTATTCCAAATTTAATTAAAGTAAGTGTAGACCTTGTTTTTTAGCATACCGTTCTACCCTACCTAATAGATATCTAGTTGCAAAAAAGTATATCACTCCATGAAGTAAAAGGAACGCGAATTCATATTCTTTTGGCATTAGTAAATCCCAATTTCCACCAAATGAATAATACCTAACTAAATCAAGGGCAAAAGTAAATGGAACCAGATATGCAATGTATTGGGCGACAGTTGGCAAAGTACTTACTGGTAAGAAAATTCCACTCATAAATTGCATAACTATATTGACCATGGCAGTTATTTGGGCTACTTGCTTCCACATTATTGCACCCATTGCAATCATTACACCCATTGGAGCTAATACAATCAAAAATACTAGAGTTATTAATAATATTGAAGTTAAATTCACTACTGAAATATCCTGGTAGAGCACGAGTCCAATAAACATTTGAATATAGAAAATTAAATTCTTTATAAAACTAGCAACCACACCGCCAAGAAAATATGCATATCTGCTTGAGGGTGAGGAATACACGTATTCTAATGTCCCATTATATAATTCTTGATTTACGGTATTTACAGTAGAGTACAAAACTGCATCTCCAAAGAATATGAGAGTCATACCTGATAAATAAAACGTATAAATTTCAGATGATGTTAAGTCCATACCTCTAAAAGTAGCTGCAGTTGCAAATATTGAGAAAATAAACATAAATACTCCGATCTGAAGAAAGCCACCAATTAGATTTGCTTTGTATCTCATCATGATACGTAAATCTCTTACAAGACTTATTCTAAGTACACTAGAAAATGAAGTCTGTTTGGAAAATCCAAGATCAATCGATTTATGCATTGTTTGTGTTGTTTGTGATGTCATCATTGTCATTTAATTCCTCCTATAATATGTGTAATCCCTGTTTCTTAGCATGTTTTTCCACGCGTGCCAATAATTTTACTGATACAATGAAATATACAAACGATGTAAAAAACATGATTGTCCATTCAATCCATATGGGATAGATTGGGACCCACTGCCGATTAAATGAGTAATAACGCAAAATATCGATTCCCCATGTATACGGGAATATGTAAGAGAAATATTGTAATCCAATGGGAAATGATGAAATTGGCATGAACATGCCAGAGACAAAAGTGAATAATGTACCAAGTAGACCAATGATTGATGCAACCTGTTTCCACATTATTGCTGAAAGGGCAATAATTACCCCAAGGAATGATAAAGTTGTAACAGTGACGATTACTGCTGCAACCAGAAACATGATATTTGTATTTGTAACTCCTCCGATATAGATAACAGTTCCAAAAATTGGCAGGAAAAAGAATGTGCTAATAATCGCCTGAGCAATTATTGATCCCATAAAATAAGCATATCGAGGAGAGGGGTTTACATAAATATTCTCAAGAGTACCATTAGTGAGATCAGTGGTGACAGTCTGATAAGGTGCCCAAAGAGCAACTGAATCATACATGAGTAAACTGAATCCAGCTAAATAAAATAAGAATACCGTTTTCTTGGAATTATCAAAGAAATCGTTAAATTCAAGTGCTGAAGCAAAAAACCAGAAAACCAAAATGAATAATAGTGTTCGAATTAATTGACCAATTAAATTTGCTCTGTATCGTTTTAACATGATAAATTCTTTTATTATAGTTGATTTCATCACACTAAAAGAGGATACAGTCTTAGAGATAGATAGATCTGACACTGGTGGGTTATATTGTGAAATTTCGGTGCTTGTAGCCATAATAATCACCTAATGATCGAATTTTTCATCTAGGACTCCAATTTGATGAATAAAAGCATCCTCTAGAGTCACACTGTGATGTTTAAATCCTGGCTTAAGTCCTTCTTTGCTCAATACTTCCATAATAGCCTGGGTACCTTCAAAAAAGTTTGTTACACCAAAAGAAATCCAGTCATCATTGGCTCGTTTGTGATTAATTATAGGATCTAGTTTGGCTATTTTTTCTACAATACCATTGGCAGACTTACCCAGTTCAATTTCTATGAATTCTTGAGCACCGACCTCTGCTTTCAGATCGGAAGGGGTACCAGTGACAGGAATAGTTCCACCGTGAATCAAGGAAACTCGATCACTTAATTCATCGACTTCAGAGAGAATATGACTTGTCAACAGTAAGGATTTACCTTCTTTATGGGCGAGATCGCTCAAGAAAGTTCTGATTTTCTTCGCAATTAAAGGATCAAGACCTTTAGTTGGTTCGTCAAGGAAGATTACTGGAGGTTCATGTAATAAAGCCCTCATGATAACAACAGCTTGTTTCTGACCACCTGACAAATGCATGAATTGTTTATCCATGTTACCATTGAAATCAAGCATATCCGCAAAACGATAAACTTTGTCGTCAATTATGTCTTTTGAAAGACCACGTAATGACCCGAAGAAACGTAAATTTTCATGGGGTGTTAATCGCGCGTAGGCTGATCTCTCAGTATCTTGCCCAACGTAGCCAAGTAAATGCCTAATTTGATTTTCATGCTCGTCGAGATCATATCCTAATATGTTTACAGTTCCCGCATCTTTTATTAATAATGTACTCATTATTTTAATTAATGTCGTCTTACCTGCTCCATTTGGTCCTAGTAGTGAATGAATTTCACCACGTCGTAAGTCAAAATCAACGTTCTCAAGGGCTACATTATCCCCATAAGCTTTTTTAACACCAACTGCTCGCAGTACTTCCTGTGTCATAAATATAATATTGGTTAAGCTTGTCCCAAAATTAATTTTTTAATAAATCAACTCCTTTACTCGTAGTTTGTGGTTATACCACAAAAATGAGCACAATAAGGTCTTGACCTTGTTTTGCATCTTACGATCACGTAAAACGGGTTTTCGTATCTTAATATTGCCGAATACATGTTCTACACTTGCTCTTCGATTTGTTTTATAATTTATTTTGTAAATTCCAGGATAATTTTTCTGTAATCTCACCAATTGATCCATGGGACTGGAAGTCCCATGATCTATTGAATTTGACTTACATGGAATCACCGCCGAAATATCTTCCTTATCCAGATAATTAATTATATTTTCACTCCAATAAGCTTTATCTGCGTGTACTCGCTTAATTCGGCAAATCATATGTTTTGGAAGACTAAGCCAAAGCGGCCCGAATCCCTTAGCATCGTGAACCAAACTCTTAGTGGATTTTATTCCCACAATAGCTCTGCCTGGCAGAGCTACTGCAATGTGGACCTTGCGAAATAATTTTGATGTTTTAGTCAACATCTTAAGATTCCATTTCACCCATCGCCAGATACTGCCAATTTGATACTCGAAACCTGAGCTATCAACAGCCAAATCAAGATTGTCAAATTGGGAAATCTCATTTCCCAATTTACATATCCACGTCTCAAAATTACCGACCCTCGTTTCATTCCAGATCCGGTGGAGGCTTGACTTGCTCGGAATTCCACAAAGATATCCCTCATCAATCAAAAAATCACATGAAATAAGTTTGGAGGGAAGATCCCTCCAAACAATTTGATCGACCCTGGCAAAAACACAAATTGCAACGATCACCCAACGCAGACCTATTCTTGGTCTGCCAACTTTTAGCTGATTTTTTCTTTCTGGGAATTTGCGCTTAAGAATATCCTCATTTACTAAAATAAACTCTCTCAATACGTGTGGGTTGATGGTTTGTGTTGGAAGCACTAGCCATATTCAACCCTCACCTTTTAATCTAGTTCGATTCTAGCTAAATCACGCGCACAGCTATTTTTTACTGATAATTATTAATTCAATGAGCTTGAAAGCTCATTGAACTGAATTATAATTTTAGGACAAACTTAATTTATATTTTATTGGATTTCAGGTTTTGCGTAATACTTTGTAGATTTAACTTTCTTTGTGATATTTCCATGTCCTTTGAGATGTTGCCCACCACATAATAGAACCATTCCAGTTGGAAATATACTGATCCGACTGTCTTCACGAGGAATTACTGTATCCAATTCAGCCACTGCAAAATTTACCAACAATTCACCCACATTATTTGGTTCAATTCCAATTTTTACTAATAATTCTTTAACTGTTTCTCCTTCATGGTATTGAAGTTTAAGTGTTGAGTTATCCGTAGGTCGTGAATTTTCTGAAAATTTTCGAAATTTTCCGAATAAGTGGATGTCTAGCATTGTATAATTGAATTTTAGTAACATAATATATTTATCTTTCGTAATTAGAACCTAACAATAGTGGTTGGCTATTTAACAATTTTAAACTTCCTCAAAAGGGGAGAGGTCGCGCGGATACCTGGCACCTTTGATTGTGGATTGGTTTAATAGATTGATTGATAATGCTTAAAACAATCTTACCAAACATGTCCAAAAGGGTTTAAACTTAACTTAGCTTTGGAATTGATGGGTAATGATCATTAGATTGTCAAAACAATCTTTCCGAAATGATTACCTGATTCTAACCTATCATGAGCATCTTTTATCTCCTCGAAATTGTACACTTTATCAATAACAGGTTTTATTTTATTATCAAACAATAATTGTAATGCATCCTTGAATTCACTATCTGAAGCCATGGTTGATCCCATTATCGTTAATTGTTTCCAAAAAAGTAGTGCAAGGTTTATCCTTCCAGATGTACCAGATGTTGCACCACAGGTAACATATCTTCCCCCTTTCCGTAAAGATCTAATTGCTTGTTCAAAAACTGCCTCACCAACTGAATCGAGCACTATATCAACACCCTTCCTACCCATAGATTTGGACAAATTATACACCTCTTTACTCCAGTTGGGAAATTCTCTGTAGTTAATAACATGATCCACTCCAAGTTTTTGTAATTTTTCCAGTTTTTCATCTGTTGATGTAATCGCAATAATCGTTGCATTAGATAGCTTAGCTATCTGAATTCCCATTGTCCCCACACCACCAGAAGCACCAATTATTAGAATTAATTCGTCATTTTTTATTTTAGCTCTTGTATGAAGCATCCTATATGCAGTTAAAGTGGTAAGAGATGAAGCCGCAGCATCAACAAATTCAATAAAATCTGGGATTTTAAGAACATTGGTAATAGGGACCTGAGCATATTCAGCAGCTCCGCCCCAGTGATGCTCCCCTATCATTGAGAATTTATCACATTCACTATTTTCCCCAGATAAACATGATGTACATACTTTGCAAGATAAACCTGCATTAACAAGCACTCGATCACCAATCTTGAAATTTTCAACGTTTTCTCCAACCTCAATTATTATACCTGAATAATCAGACGCCCCAACATGAGGTAATGGTAATTTCAGACTTGGATGACCATTTCTTGTGAAAATATCTAATCTGTTAAGTGCAAATGCCTTAACACCAATTTTTACCTCATTTGCTTTAAGTGGGGGAAGCTCAATCTCGCTAATTTGTAGCTTATCACTCGACCCATGTTCAAAAAATACTGCTGCTCTCATTAGACTATTTTAATTTGATTTGAATTTAAACTAATTGTCCTTATTGTACTTATTTGAATTTTTAGTCTTTATTGCATTAGGTCACCACTTTATAGGTAATACCAATACACTCCCAGATCCATATTTGTATTGATTTCTTTCTTTTTTGTTTCTCAATTGTCAAAATAGCTGTACATGTGAATAATTTTGCTAACACAATTCAATCATGCAGATGTACACAATTCATATAATAACACAAACAATTACTAAAAATAGGATAGTATTATAACAACATAAATGTTACTTCATTTTACTTGAATTATAAAACTCATGAAGAAATTGTTAATTTCTCTAGAACCAATCCGTCAGAATTTTGGGGTAAAGAAGCCGAAGATGTATTTTGGTATAAAAAACCTACCAAAATTCTTGATGATAGCAATCCCCCATATTACAAATGGTTTGTAGATGGGAAAACAAATCTTTGCTATAATGCATTAGATCGCCACGCCCTAGGTCCAAAACGAGGTACTGCCTCATTGATTTGGGAATCTCCAGAAACTGGTAATTCACGAGTTTATACATATTATGAATTATATAAAGAAGTAAATAAATTCGCAGGCGTGTTAAAGAATTTGGGGGTGGTGAAGGGAGATATTATTATTATATACTTGCCATTAGTTCCAGAGGCTGTAATCGCAATGTTAGCATGTGTTAGAATAGGCGCAATACATTCAGTAGTTTTTGCAGGATTTTCTGAAGATGCCTTATCAGATCGTATAGATGATGCTAAACCAAAATTAATTTTAACAGCTGATGCCGGTAGTAGGAATGGAAAAATTATCAAATTAAAGGGGATTGTTGATAGAGGGATCGACAAATCTGTCGAAAAACCAGAACATGTAATCGTACTTAATAGAAAGCTAGATCCAGACTTACCATGGATAGAAGGGAGAGATATCGATTGGCACGAACAACTTACAACAAAAGGAGAACAGTATGTTGAACCAGAAGTTATGAATTCAACAGACCCATCTTACATATTATATACTTCAGGTACCACTGGTAAACCAAAAGGGATTGTGCGTGATACGGGAGGTTATCTTGTGGGTTTAAACGCATCTATGAAATATATCTATGACTTACAACCAGATAGAGATGTGATTTTTAGCACTTCTGATATTGGCTGGATAGTTGGTCATTCATATATTGTATATGCACCTTTGATTATTGGTATACCTACAATAATGTTTGAGGGAACACCAGTGTATCCAGATGAAGGGATTTGGTGGAGGATAATGGAAAAATATGGAGTGACATTATTATGGACTGCTCCAACAGCTCTAAGAATGCTTAAAAAATTTCCATCTGAAAATATTAAAGAAAGAGATTTGACTTCTCTAAAATATGTATTTTTGGCAGGTGAACCTCTTGATATTCCAACTTATGAGTGGGCAAAAGACGTTTTAAGTAATTGTTCAATTATCGATCATTTCTGGCAAACAGAATCCGGTTGGCCTATGATTTCTAACATGCCCGGAATAGAAGAATTACCAATCAAACCAGGAAGCCCAACAAAATCTGTAATTGGTTATGAGATGTTGGTTGTTGATGAAAACGGAAATGAAATGCCTCTTGGCGAAAAGGGTATACTGGTTGCAAAACCTCCTCTTCCTCCGGGTACCATTGGTACTTTGGGAATTTATAAGAATCCTGAGCGTTATAAACAGTATTGGAACACGATTCCGGGAAATCTATTTAATACCTATGATTATGCAATTTTGGATGAAGATAAATATTTTTGGATTTTAGGAAGAGCTGATGAAGTAATTAAAATCGCGGCTCACAGGTTGGGTACAAGAGAATTAGAAGAAGCTGTATCATCCCACCCTGCAGTAGTTGAGACAACATGCGTTGGTGTTGATGATGCCATCAAAGGAAGCGTAGTAATAACTTTTGTCGTTCTTAAGCAAGGCTATGAATCATCAGAAACTCTAAAAGAAGAGATAAAACAAAAAGTTGCAACTATGGTTGGAGTATTTGCCGTTCCAAAAGCTGTAGAGATAGTTACCATGTTACCCAAGACTAGATCAGGAAAAATTATGAGACGAGTATTGAAAGGGATATACGAAGATAAAGAAATCGGTGATCTCTCAACAATAGAAGATGGTGCCTCAATTCAAGAAGTAGCAGCAGCAATAGAATTAATGAAAGAAGAATTGAAGAAATAATTAAATTTTCTGATAAGTCTCCATTTGATACATCCGTATGTGCAAATCCTAATGGAGATATTTGCTCATTAGATGATATTCTCAATGTGGTTTACATTATAACATGTCAGGTGTATTATGGAAAACGACCATTTGCATAATATTAATTGATCTATATGTACCTTTCTCTCTTTTTATTAATCTAACTTTTAAATCAATTGAGGCGATTTGAAAGTATAAGCTTCCTATCGTGATTCTGTTTTTTGATCATGAAAAGGGGAATTCTAAAATGGCAGATGTAAATTTAGATCCGTTTAATCTTGAGATGGATTATAAAATCTGGTTTGAAAAAGTTACCAATGATGGAAGTCAATCTCTCATTGGCGAAAAGAAAATTGAATTGCTGATCGCGATTCACAAACTAGGCTCAATTAAAGCCGCAGCAGATGTTTGCAATTTTGATTTCAAAGTTGCATGGGATATGATAAATTCTGCTAATGAACGCTTTGCTCCTCATGATTTAGTTGTTTCTACTAGAGGAAGGGGAGGTGGTAGTTATCTTACCCCTTTAGGTTTGGAAATACTTCAACAGTACGAACGAATGAATTCAATAATAAAATCAATTCTTCCTAAGATATTGAATGGTTATATGGCAAGCGTTGTTGATGTAGCTCAAGAAACCAATGATGATATTTCAATGAAACTTCAATTACATCTCAATAATAATAATAATAATAATTTGGATGCTAGTACTAGTAAAATCTGGAAGAATAACGCAAAAGTATTTATCATTCCAATCGGTATCGATGAGGAAATCTAAATTTTTGAATACTGGTTAGTTTGCTATATTGGATCGATATCCGCAATAACGTATGTATAATCCACCATCTATTAGTTGCATTATTTTTGAAAAAATAGCGATTCTGCTATTATCCCTTGTAATAACATCTGTATAATATGACAAACAGTGATTGATGAACATTTCTCCTACCTCATCATTTCTTAAACCTAATCTTGCTAAACAGCCTTCTAAAGTTTCATTTTCTTTGTATTGGATTTCAAGAGTTGAAATTTGAGTTGATTGACTATGCGTAACCAATTTCTTCAGATTACCATAGAGGATGATTTGCAACACAATTTCAATTAATTAATAACTATTTTATAGTTTTTGGTTAGATATAAAATAACATTTTATTTTAGTTGCAATTATCAAATGATACATCTTCCCTAAAATAAAATGAGAATTCAAAAACAAGTTGATATTCGAAACGACGAATTAAACACACAATATTTCTATAATATAAAACCCCTGCACATTAAATATATTAAGTGAGTTAAGTGGCTTGGATTACTGAATTACTAAACTGGTTAAATGATCCTCAAAGTGTTGATCAAGTAGTTGCTGGAAAAAGAAAATTTCTAAAGACTGCAAAAGAGGGGCCAATAACAGAATTAGATACCGTCGGAATATCCAACGATGTACTTAAGAAAAAAGCAAGAGAATTCTATAGTGAAAACAAAGAAATGGAAATTTCTAAAGTATTAGAGGGTTTGAATACGATTTGGTTTGAACCAATGTTATCAGAAGCACGTGTACTCACATCCTATATTCTTGGCAAATATCACAAAAATTTTGATGATTCCGTGTGGGAATATATTGATAAATGGGTTGAATCAATTGATCACTGGATTAGTTGTGATCATCTCTGTGTTGAAATCACCCCACACCTCAAGGTTTACGAAAATCCAATTTATTCTGATCTTGAAAATTGGATAACTTCTAACAATTTTTGGAGACGGAGATTTGCAATTGTAGCTTTCCTTAAACATGTTCGGAATAATACTGAAGCAGTTTCAGCAATGCTCCCACTTATGGATCAAATAATTGAAGATAAGAATTATTATGTCAGAAAGGCAATACCTTGGTTATTAAGGGAAGCTTCAAAATCCGATCCAGAAAATGTGAAAGACTTCATTAAGGAACGGATTAAATTTCTTTCAAAAACAGAACTCAGAGAAGCGACAAAAATGTTAGATCAAAATATTCAATCCCATTTTCTAACCCTTTACGACAGGATGAAAAATAATTGAACCACTTTTTGTTCAAATTATTTTGAGAGAAAAATTTCTTATTCATTTTTAGAAGGTTTCTCCGGGCCATTATTTGTAAAAGGATATTCCAGTTGTACTTTTGAAATCCTGTTTCCATCCATTTCCAAGATCGTAAATTGATAATTATTGAAAACCAATTTAGATCCTTCCTCTGGTAAATCATCCAGATGTTCTAGAATGAACCCAGCCAGTGTTACAACATCATCAAGGATTAAATCAAAATCAAATGAAGAATTAAATTGATCTAATTGTATATCGGCATTCACTAAGTAAGTGTTTTCATCAATTAATTCGATAAGAGTAGTTGTTTCTTCATCAAATTCATCATCTATCTCACCAACAATTTCTTCAATTACATCTTCAATGGTTACTAATCCTTCAACAGAGCCATATTCATCAACAATTATTGCAATTTGTGACCGTTTTGTCTGCATATTCTTTAACAATGCATCCAAGTTCATCCCTTCGTGTACAATGGCTACTTTTCTTAGTATTGAATCAACAACAAAATTTTTGTCTTCAATATCAACAGTAATTACATCTTTAATATGCACAAAACCCAGAATGTTATCTAAATCACCTTCATAAACAGGAAAACGAGAATAGCCAGTTTTTCTTGCTTTCTGGATCATTTGTTGGATATTCACATTTTTAGGAAACGATTCAATTTTGTAACGTGGTGTCAATATTTCTTTAACTGTCGTGTCCCCAAAATCGAATATTCTCTCAATCATCAGATGTTCGGATTCATCTATTTCACCTTTAGCTTTACTTTGGGCAATAATCATTTTTAATTCTTCTTCAGAATAGGCTTCTTGAACATCCGTTTGTTCAGGGTTGAATCTTAATGTTTTCAGAAGCAAATATGTAACTTTATGATATGATTTTGCAAAAGGGTTTACTAATTTGGCATAATAATAAGTTGGAATTGCTAAATTAAGTACAATAGAATCAACTCGAGGTCTTGAAATCATTTTAGGAGCCATTTTACCTACAATGGAATACAGACTTATCATTAAGAAAAATGCAAATATAAGGGCTAAAGTCGGTGAAATTGAATTATCAAATCTTATTACATCTAATAAATCTTCAATTAATTCAATAAAGAAAGTAACACCAAACCAACCTAGAGTTAATGCAGAAAAGGTTATACCAATTTGAAGACTTGAGATGTATAAATTTAAATCTTTAAATATTAAATTCAATTTTTTTTCTCTTCGACCACCGTTATTTTCGAATTTAGTTATTTTTGGCAGGGGAAATCTCAATAAAGAAAATTCTGCTGTGACAAAAAATCCATTGAGGATTACAAATAAAATTAATAGAATGAGTACTAGGAAGTCTACCATTAAGGTTTGATTTACTCCAGAGATTGAAACTCCATATTGATTACCGTATTAATTACTCAAAAATATTGTTCATATAGTACATCAATTTTGAATAAAACACCAAAGTTTCACAGAAGAAAATAGCAAAATAAGAATTTTTCATTTCGTAAAAAATCAAAGTTTGTAAAATAGAAACAATTTCCGAAATTGATGTCATAAACTAAGAGATTAACACTTAGATTTCATCATTCTCATATAATTTTGTTAGCGAAAGCAATTGATCTCTTTTCTCATCATTTTCTCTAAGAACTTTTCTCCCACATTTAATACTGAGAACCACAAGTAATATTGGAATGCCAATTATAATGAATAACAGGATTTGACGAAACATGGAAAAGTATTCGACATACATTTTGTTTATACTGATTGTGTAATTAGTTTGAACGATTGGATCATCTATTCCTTCAACCGGGACCCATCTATATAGCTAAATTGGAACATATATGTCCTATTAAATTCGCAGATTTGAACCTCCTAAGATTCCAGGAATCAAGTCAAACATTACAGAAACATGTATACGAGGCCAAATTGAACATTTGCGAATAAAATAAATAAATTCGATTTTCAATTTCAATACGGCACTTGTTATGGAATAAGTAAATATTGACTCTATTTTTATGTAATTTATGAAACTTGAAATGGATTATAATAAATTGAATTTTCTAAAAAAGAAAGAAATATCTAAAGTGCTTGTTATTGGAGATACTCTATTAGGGGTACCTGAAGAAGAATTAGGTGAAGATTACGTTTATGAATTAGATAGAATAATAACATCGTTGGATGATTTTCTTTACAAAGATATTCATACCTTAATTTGGTTAATCAACTCACGATTGGCAGGTTTAATGATTGGCAGGAGTTTCAAACCTTTCAAGAAGATGTCCCCTGCTAAGCGAGAGAGTTACATGGAAAAATATATGAAAAGTAGAATTCCGATTTTTCGAACAATGTATAGTACTTTGAGAGCACTAACTTCATGGGCATATTACACATCAGTTCAAGGAGAAGAAGATGTGAATTTCCCTGGTCCAACAATTGGGCGAGAACATGAATTACCGACATTAGTGTATGGAAAAGAACCTTTAGATCCTAAATCTTATTTAGAAGGTGAGTATCCATGATAGTACAGCCTTTTGAATATAAGGGCGAGACATCTTTAGAGACTGACATATTGATAATTGGATCAGGATGTGGTGGAGCTATTGCTGCAGCTAAATTTAGTACAAAGGGTTATAGAGTTATTCTTGTAGAGGAAGGACCTTATGTAACTCAAAAGGATTTTAATCAAAATAGTCGTCAGTTAGTTCCGAGAATGTACAGAAGAGGAGGAGGACTTGCCACAGATGATATGTCTATTCGTATTTTACAAGGAAGTACTTTTGGAGGGAGTACAACAATTAATTGGATGACCTGTTTGAGAACACCTGATTTCGTCTTAGACCAGTGGGCTGATCAGTTTGGGTTGTCTGATTACAGTGCTAGTTCATTGAAGCCATATTTTGAAGAAGTGGAAAAGAGGTTAAGTGTACACAAAATTAAAGAAACAGATCATAGTAGACATAATAGAATCATTTTGGATGGAACCAAAAAACTTGGAATACATGGTGAAGCTTC
>MDVR01000176.1 GCA_001940725.1 Candidatus Heimdallarchaeota archaeon LC_2
TATCACATCCCTCGAATTGACCATCACAATCATTATAATGTAAATGAAAATGTAACCCCCACTCTTCATCTTGCTTTTCAATCCAATCTTTTACACAGATTTTTCCTGATAACAGAATGTTCAACATCTGATTTGATAACCTGCTTTTCCTGAAATCGGATTTAAATCTATCCGAATGGGGTTTAGAAGAGATTACAACTTCCAACAATTCCGTATTTAGAGTTTTTATTGGATTATGTATCACCTTATCAGTATCATTAGCATGCATCAGTTCCTGAATCCTTCTTCGCTGATCATATTTGGTAGTTTCATTGTTTGATAAATCACGACCAACTAATTTATCTAATATTTTATTTACTTCAACCTCAAACAATTCAGAGTTTTTCATTGCTCCACCAAACATCAAGAGAATTAACTCCTCAACTACCATATCCGCTTGTTTTATATCATATAATCGCACGCTATCACTGATAAGACTCTCAAAATTGATCCTTCGTTCATCTGAAAGTGTTCTTGCTATTTCATAGATTGAATAATCTGTGGTCTCACTGTATCCGCTGAAGTAGGGAAGATCTTTCTTGATGATAAAAATCATCAGAAATGTTAGAATAATAAGAAAATATATAATTTCTTCTTCAATACTCTCTACATATTCCAGTAGTGTCAGGAAAGTAAGGTATATCAAATTTCTACTGATAACAAAGGTATTGAGATCATCAATTTGTAATCTTAATCTGAATTCATGGGATATTCTAGCAAGTTCATCTTCACTCATATTTTTGAGAATTATGAATTCATGTTTATGCAGTGATTCCAGATCAAGCAATTGGGTAATGTGATCCTGGTATTTGTCAGTTTTACTATGATTTACTTTCATCAATTCGCATTTGGATTCAAAAAATGATATGATCTGGTATAATTCCTCCTCGAAGATATCATAGGATTTAGTCCACACTCTGCTGGTCAACTCAGGTATGGTAAATTCCAGATAAGGATTCTCCTTCCTATCCAAATTATCGAAAAAGAATATTTTTGACAGTACAGGTTCTCTATATATCCTATTCACCAAAGTAAAGGAATTTTCCATTGAGTTACTAGGCCTGTGAGAATCCTGCATTGTCTGTATATTAATAGTACCCATTTATATATAAATAAACACAGTTTACAGGGTCAATTTTCGATTGCTTATAATGATGTAAGTACACAATATCATGGTGGTTCTTTATATAGAAATCACATCATAGATATATTATAGATAACTTAGTCGAGTCGATGCAATTTATGACAAGAAGTAGTAGTTCCATTACAAATGACAATGAGACTAGTCATTCTAATCGGGAAAGGATAAAATCTAAGCTCCCAAAATTACTTAACGAAAAGAAATACACAAGAATTCTTGGAAGATATTCTTTTCCAGGTTTTGCCTACGATATACTACCCTCAAGTAAAATCATCAATGTCACCACTGGTAAACAGACCACCTTAAATCAATTTCATAAGACTCGAGAAATTGTTGAAATACAAGCACTTGATTTCGCTGGTATTGTCATATTGCTTCAAAAGAATCAGAAGTTGGATATCAGGCTTGGAAATAACGAATTGGTTTATCGTGAATTGGATTATTCTCTTATCGCCCATCAAGTACATTTCATTCGTTATATCAATCAAGCTAATTATCGAGCCGCTCTTGAAGAATTGCATTATATTGGATTGTGGGCCGAAAAGACAAGTGATAATGTTGCAATTCTTAACTATTTAATTGCTCAAGCCCATGTTCATGATTTAATGGGACAAAAAGATGTTTCCAGGGATTATTATTCACAGGTCTCTTTCCACATAAATGAGAAAATGAAACCTGTGAGGATTGACAAGGTCAACAGAATTATTGTAAAAAGTCATGAAAATCGGATAGCCTCTCATTTTAATTGGACTGACGATCTGTCTGTACTGGTCTTCAAAGATATAAACACTGAGATTTTTAATTTAAGTTCAGTAATTGAAGATCAAACCAGAATTGACAAATCCATAAAGAAAAAATCAGGTCATATAGCTCGATTACTTGGAATCAAACCATATGTTAGAATCCCAGGGAGATTTGAAATTCAAGAATTCCTACATGTCATCCACCCCGAATCAATTGTACGAGATAGTCTAACGAATAAAAAGTACCAGATTTCGTCACTATTGCATAACAAACGGACCATTTCTATTCAGGCCTTGGACTACGCAGGTGTTATATCTCTTAAATTAACTAAAGATGGGAAATCAGAAATAAAACCCACACTCAATGAATTGACTTATGGTATCAAAGAATACTCGTTACTTGCCCATGAAATGAGTTTCACTCTCTCTATTGACCGATTTAATCCCAGAGCGGCATTGAATGAACTTGAGCATGTCCGAAATATAACCCATGAAAATGCAAACCGGCAAGATCAATTCAACTACATGGTTGCTCATTCCAGATGCCTTCTCAGAACAAGGGATAGGGAAACGAGAATGATGGCTCTAGTTGAATTTGAAAAGGCATTGGAATTTCTTCATGTAAATTTCAGTGATGAGGAAATTACTCAAATGACTAGAGATCGTATTCAAATCATGGATATAAGCACTCCGTTTAACTGGAATGATTTTCTTGTCAACTATGATTTGCTCCACTTGATGTCCTTATATTTGAGTACAGCCAACTTGATGGGCCTTCTTAGTCCTTATAATCAATATGGGCAACTCTTGGACGAATTGTTGGATCTTACAAATAAGTTTAATGCCACGTTTGAAAAAATCGTGGCGATGGAACTAAAAGGAAGTCTCATGGAAAAGATTGGCGAAACTGAAACTGCAATTTCATGTTATGAAGCCATATTCAAAGATGGTCCCCAATCAGTGGTCAAGTATATTGATAGTCAAGATTTTATTATCGCCATTATTCGGCAGTTAGTTCGTTTATATTTGCAAAAAGATGATATAGTTGGAGCACAGCAGACTCTGGACCACTTTTCTCTTATCGATAATTTAGAGAAGAATGTACATGCCTATCTTTTTCACTCTTGGACAAAAATGGAAATATATAATTATCAAGGGAACTCTGAGGCATTGATTACAGAGGGTATGAAAATATATGATAAGATGTATACATTAGATTTCAAATATCATGGATCTAAGATGGCCTTCATGGTCCCGATATTCAGAACACTAATACATGGTGAAAACAGCCATAATTCTTCTATCGGAAGGAAATCTGCAGAAATAATTTACAATATCTATGAAAGAAACTCCAACATGACTGACACTCCTGTATTGATCATGCTTCATAAATTATTCAGAGAAGAACTCCTCTATACCCAAGGAGAGCCAAACATTGATGTATTAATTTCCATACATCAAGACTATCAAAAATTACTCAAGAATTACACTAATTACTCTACATATAGTTTCAAAAAGTTGGTAGTGCATTACCTTAATTTTGCACTAACTTATTTTGATGAGTTACCAAGCATTCAGAAAGAATTAATAGAATATTCAGAGAAATTTATTGATTTACTAATGGAGACCACGAATATCTTACTCACTGTCAGAATTAAAATTGTTTATATGGTTCTGACCAACAATCTCGATGAATTGAAGGAATGGCTGCAATTTGTTGTCAGTAATTTCAATATCAAGCTTCTGCAAGAAATATTAACTAAAGTGGATTTAATTGATAACGATGATGAGGTTCTTGCAATTAAAGAGCAGTTACTTGATCTGGTCAGATTTGATATTATATATGAACAGTACGAGCTATACCAAGCTCCCCCTTTAATCAAGGTTATCTCACCCGGCACCAAACCCAATGCAACCTCAAACGAGAGCATATCTCAATCATCAATTGGGTTTGGACCCGTTGAATTATTGAATCGTCTGCTCAAAATTATGGGTCTTGATTGAAAGTACAACATTAAATGATATTAATATCGCAAATAATTTCTTCCGTATCTTAGCTGAAAAGTCGTATTATTGAATCTGTTTAGTTGAAATATGATTGATTTATTTAAATATAAATGGTTATCAGATATATTACAGATGACTGTAGTCCAAGATATATTTGATGCATTTACTCTCGATCGTATGATCATGGAATTCTCTTGGACCAAGATAGTAGATGATAGTGACAAAAATGGAAAAGAAGATTTCATATATGGCAAATACCACGATATTTTCCTCAATCCCGATTTTATAATTAAAAAGGGAATCAATTCTCCTTTTGTCCAGATTGATATTCGCAAACTTCATCAGGCTTTATCAAAATCTATTCCAATTAATGATGAAGGATTCCTTCCTCCCATGATAAACCCTAAATCCTTGGATTATCTGGATAATCGACTACACAACACCCCATCTGATATTCATAAACAAATCTTGGATATTAAGAAACTGGATCACAAATGTTTTGTCTCCTTTTATGATAGTAAGGTGCTTTTTGATTGCAATTATGAACAGCTGACTCTCATAATGAGAATACTTGAAGATTCGCTTCAGTTCCACCCATTAATTCTAAAACAAAACCATTTCAATCACTCTTCTCAAATCATTCTGCCATGGTTTAATACACATTCGTATTCCTTTTCCTTTGAATTTTCAAAGGGTTTGAATAAACTGTTTGGTGGATCCGAAATAGAAGATGTGCTAATTGGGTTACTTAGAGAAATTACCTCCATTGATAAAGTGCGATTATACGAAACATACCAGTTGTCAGGTTTTGAAGGTATTTTTGTTACCATTAGGAAAACAAATGATGCAGCCCCATGGATGATCCAATATGATGTGAGCAATCTATTTACCAAGAGTTTGATGTTATTGGATAGATCTGCCATACAGAAGACTTCTTTATGGTTCTTCAATGAGTTGTTAAAATGCATAAAAGGCAGTAAAATTAACAATGCTCTCAATTTCTCTAGATTAATGGATGAATTATCAACTTACATTATTTAAATATAAGTGGTAACAATATCGATCGATTGTTATCATTAATAATTACTAAGACATCAACTCCATTCAAATTTTAAGAGCGAATGCTCATAATGCTACCATGCTGAAAGCTTAGCTGCATATTCAGCCTCCTGACCAAAGTATCGTTCATGAGGTGTCATCTTTGTTGATGAATGAACTCGAACCTTGTTGTAAAAGCCTCTCCAGTTATCTACCACTTCCTGAAGCTCATCAATGGTTTGGGTATAGACGAGATCTCGAGCTTCATACTGCAAGCTCTGCTGCACTCTCTCCACTTTTTCTGTAGTTTGGGGATGTCTGAGTCGTGATTTGATACCCTTTATCTTGTATTTTTTCAGAAATGCTTCAAACTCTTTGGTGTGATTTCTTGATGGATTATGAACAAATTGCGATCCATTATCATGGAGTATGGCTTCTGGAACGCCATACTTATGCACCAATTTTTCTAACGTCTTCACCCAGGATGCGCTTGTCTGATTATCTGAGATCACTGCTGCCAGATTGTATCTGGAATGGTCATCAATCACATTATAGGCAAATAATAAACCTGGTTTGTAGAATGGACCTACATTGTCGATCTGCCATAACTCATTGGGTTTACCTCGTTCAAATCTTTTGTAATACACCTTCTTCTTACGATTTCGTTTTAATTTACCCTTTCCTATCTTTCTCAGTTGATATTGGGTTGATGATTCAGAAACGTATCGTTGGCTTTCCAATGAGATCGCTGATGCGATAGTTCGGGATGACAATTGACGATCTCGCAACACAAAGATGCGTGACAAAATCTGTGAAGGTAATCTACTAGATTTTGGACCTCTTTTCTTGGGGATAATACCATCCAATCCAAATTCATTGTAATTCTTGGATTTTCGGTAATAATTTGATCTGGCTACTCCGAACTACTCAAGAACTTGATCAATCGTTTTATCATGATACTTCGATCGAGGATCCCCTCGATCCTCTATGTTCTGACAAAGAGAGATAAATGCTCTCACTTGGTTGTGTTTCACTAGTACTTGTTCAATTTTGGACTTCAAGAATTCAAAATCAACGGGTCCTTCTTCTTCATTTTGTATTATCTGGATGTCATGTCTAGCTATTGACATGTGTCTCATTAATTATTACAGTTCATAATCGATCGAATTCAGAAAACGTCACTAGTGTTAGTAGATTATATATTTGAGCTACTGCTTCACGAGAATTATGAGACCTTCAAGAATCTGGAAAAACTAAGACAAGGTTTAGAAATCTATATTACTTAAATAAGAATGACTATCATGGCTCAATATCCCGTGTGTGGAAGGAATTCGGCAGGGTCTTGTCTAATTTATTTGGCGTTCGGCTTGTTTTGCGGTATTTTATGAAAAATAGATCGAAGTTATGGTTGAATTTAATACGGATAACTGTTTAATTGAGGGTTTATTAATAGATGAAGTTTCATGAAGCTACACAGAACAAGAATATCATACTCGTACCCTTTTATCACCCATCGGCTGAAGAAGTATTAAGGTATCTTCATGAAGAATTAGAGAAACATAGGTATATTCATTTCAAGGAGAAATGTTTTCAATGCATATTCTGTCTTGAAGAGTATACAAATCCAGATTTGCTCAGTGAGCATAACTGTAATAGATTAGGAGATAAATGCTCAGTTTGTTCTATGGCCACTGTAAAATTCAATCTCAGTATCGTTCATATGAAAAATTGTGAAAGAAAGAAAATTAAGCCATAAAAGTGTAAATTTTGAGTAGATAGCGAATTTCGATCTCGAAGTGAACATATTGATCATATAGTCAAACACCTAGATTTTAATAATTATTCAATAAGATACAGTCTTAAACGTTTTAAAAAATCTGCTCCCTATAAAAGCCCAATTTGTTCATACACAAGCAAATTTTCGGCTAACACTAGAGGACATGTGAAAAGGCATGAAACTAGTAAAAGAAGACTATCATGTATGTAAATTGTCTAACTAAATCACATTTTAGATTATAGATTTTATTATTATTATGAGTTTCAGGTGGGACACTTGTTAGTAGACTCATAATCAACATAATACTCAATTCTATTTAATCCATCCAACTTTTCATTTGAAAACATTCCGAAAATATTTCCCATCTTGAAATATTATGAAATTCATTTGAAGCATTGTGAAAACAGTCATCTAAATATAAATAAAATAATCGAAAGATCAAATTGTTTGTTTAGTTATATAAGATTCAACACTAAATAGTAATACATGAATATTAATGAGATAATATATTTAGTTCTAATTGGATCAGTAATAATTACCTATGTCTATCTTGAAACTCACCCTAGAATGACTAGAAATGAGAAATTAATTCAAACGATACGCGATCATACTGCAATAACAAACGCCCCTATACTTGAAGTTTATCATTTATCTTCAAAAATTGCAGAGGATTTGTACCAGGGCAATATTGAAGCAAATTTCATTTTTACGCAAGATGGAGTGTTTTATTATAATAAATCAATGGAGGATTGAGATAAAAATGAATGTGGATATATTAATACTTATTTTTTGGTGCTTTCTTTTTCTCGTGATAAAAAATTACCAGAACGACAAAATACATAGGCATCAGAGGCCTATATTTGCGTTTGTATTAACTAATGTGTTGATTTCAATTTTGGAATCAATCTCTACTGACAACTTTCTTGATCCAGGGGTAAAATTTATTTTCATTTTTCTTCTTACTGTTGCAATATCACTTGCTGATACAAGAACTAAAACTCCTGTGGGTATCGATCCATTGACTATCGATTTTATCATTGATGACCATGCATACTTATTTCAAATGGGGTTCTATGAGATTGCAAACAAAAAACATCATTCACTTGTAAAATTGCCGATACTAAAGTTACGCCCTGAGGGTGATATTGATTACCATCGTTATACCATTAGACTTAGAAACGATTTAATCGATTTATTGGAAAATATTCGAACTGAATTCCCCAAATTACATGTTGGGATCGTAGAAATACCTTACAAGGACTCTAGATATGCAAAATTCTATATTTATATCTATAAAATTATCGAAGTGGAACTAGATCTGCAATCTGAAGCGGATTACGATTTGTATTTAAATTTCAGAAAAAAAGCATTCGCTAGATATTTTAGTGATATCGAATCTTTTGAACTAAAAAATGAACATTATGAAAGAATTCAGATTGGTAGATTCAACGAAAAACAGATAAGAGAGCTCTTTAAGTTACATAAAAATACAAAAACTTTGACGTTAAATGCAGGGGAAATTGAAAATTTATTCTTCTCATTGACAATTGGTAAATTTCAAAAAAAGAGAACGATAACTCCTTTTGAACTAGGTATATATGAATTTGAGATATATGAAGAGATTATTGCAAAAGCTCATAGGTTACCAGATTTATTCAAAATTCAAGGTAAATATTGTATTGGAAAGGATCCCAGACACAATAATATATGGATTGATGAACCTCAGGATTTATTTGTGTCTGGATCAATTTATGATTTGAATAAAGTCTGTAAATTCCCTTTTATCAAAAAACGAATCTATGTTGTTGATTCTAATGAAAAAATGGAGTTGATCCAAGATGAAGATTCAAAATATCTGCTTATAAATGATGAAACACATTTTGTACCTATTCTAAATTATTGGTTGGCAGATATCGAAATAATGATTTCAACCTTAAGAATGTGGGCAACAGTATTGCAGAAAAAAATTAGGCATAATCAAATTAATACTTTGATCAATAAGATAACTGATTTCTATATCAAATACAAAATACTTCCTGAAACTTCAGAGAATGTCGGATCTACAAACCTAAATTTAATCAATTTCTTGGATTCAGATTTTTATCAGGATTTTGACGAGGATTTATGGTATGAGGTAAAGACGATATACGGGGAGATATTTTCATCTAAAATATTCAATAACCCATCTCTAAGTAGTCCTAAACAACCAATGGTCCTGAATAACATGACAAACAACTCATATACACTGAATATTACTGGGATGAGCGAATGTGAGAAACGAGCTATTGTACTATTTCTATTAGTACTTACTGATCAAAGACGATCCATTGATCATCCTTGGATCATAATCAGTTTGGATGTGAATATTAATGAGACAATTGAAAAAATAAACAAAGATTTAAACTTATACAAAACAATAGTACATGTTCCCCATCTGTCATCGGTGTATAATTGGATTGATAATAGTGAATTAAAAATACTTAACAAAGATACAACTTCCAGTGAGATTCTTAAACGCTATGGCTTAGAAAATTTAAAAGGAAGAGATGATTTATTGATTTGCTCTGAGAATAGCTATAACACAATTTTTCGTTTGAACATATAATTTTCTATTCAAAAACATCTTGTACAAGTATAATTAATAATCTGATAACACTTCTTTTCATTCAGATATTCAAAATCATGGAAAAATAGGCGGGGGATAGTAGCCAGCTATCCCTATATGTTAGATTATAGAATTGATAGTCATGATTTATGGGTAATAGGATGAACATTTTCTACTTTCGCAATTTCCGGACCGACCATAATAATATTTCATTAATCAATAAGGGGTCATTATTTAATCAATATTATTAATAATTACATTATGTGTTAGAATCTTTCTCTTCTTCACAAACTTTTGTTGTTACCTCGAGATGCGGTAATTCGTTTTCTAAAGTAGGTTTTTTGTCAACAAGTTCGAATCTGATCTCTCTATCCTCAACATGGTTTTCTGATTTTTCTGGTGATGACATTAGAATGTTTTTTTCAATTTGTATTCTTTGTTCTCTCAATTCTTGACTTGTACTTGTTGCAAATACTTTTATGATCTTTTCACCAGGTAATTCTAAATAATTAGTGTTAACTCTTTCATTATTCTCATATTCATTATCACTAGTTTGTGGCCTGAATCCAAGATGCAAGGTTGGGAAATCATCTAATAATTCTGTAAATGAATGATTCGGTATGCGAAATATAAAATTAAAAAGTAAATATTTACTTTGAAATTCTTTGAAAATATACCATATATTTTCATTCATTAAATGTTTAATAAACCCTTTATCATTTATGATTAATGTGATTGATTCTTGATTATTGATTTCATGAAAATCTTTAGATGTTTCATCTCCTTTTCGGGTTTCCTTAACTTTTCTATTAATATATAGATCCATTAAAAATCCGAAAATAAGTATAATTAGGTGTTTTGGAGGTAGATTTATAGTTGAAACAAATATTCTACTAAATAATTTCTGGGTATTTACTGATTCGTTTGTTGATTTGATGAGATTATTATCAAAGAAATTAGGGTATTTTAACCTCTTGAAACAACGGTAAAGATTATCAACTATACTTTTATCTGAAAAATAAACCTCTTCTCGTAAGTATTCTTGTAGGAGTGTGACAAGACTCGAGAAACCAGACATCTCTTGCATCACTTTGGGATTATGTTCTTTTATTTCATCAATGAATATCAAAAAATCATCTGCGAGAGTTGGGATATCTAATAGGTTAGATATTAATTTCAAATACAATAACCAAAAAGAATCCTCTTGATTATTTATCATTCTCAATAAATCAATTCCATATTGCTCTAAATCTAATGATCGAAATCCTATAGGCTTTTCACCACCTATTTCGAGATACATTTGATTTTTAATATCTCTATTTTTTGGAAAAACATGCAAGCTCAACCAATTTTGAAACACACCTTTGGGTGCTTTAACTATCAAACTATGATTGGGTTTCAAGTATAATTCAGATATTGAATCTAGATTATTATTATCAAATACTGAACAGATATAATTTAATGATTTAAGATGCGATGAAAGCTTTTTATTGAAAAAATATTTAGTATCAAACAATGAGTCTTGATTGGAGTTATATGACATCATATGATTAATTATTTCTTGAGTTAATTCGATTAATTGTGGGTGATTCCGTACACCCTGATATGTTAAAACAATTTGTCCAGCTTTATCAATATGGACTAAATTATCAATAGCAATCAGATTTTCATAAGTATCAAGTATAGAGAACTCAGACTTTCTTGAATTTACTAAGTAATCAATGGGATCCGCAATTTTGCAAAGGGTTCCGTATTCTATTGCAATAATTAAAAATCTTCCTTTAGGTTTTTCTTTGCATAATTGGATTACAGCGTTATTATCAAGTAAGATCGAGATGGAGTTATTTAGCCATTTTGTATTTCTTTGTCTCTCCCATATATCTTTATTAGCAGGTGATTCGTATATCTCGCTGGATATACCTTCAAAAACCAAATATTTATTCCTGATATTATTCATATACCTTGTAAAATCTTCAATATCAATCAATTCTTCTTCAAGTTTCTCGTTATACTTTTCATATATTGATTTTAATTTTTTCTTGAGCAACGACCGTAATAAAGTAATTTGATAACTTGGAGGTCCTGAAATAACAGCTATTCGAATTGACTGACCATAAGTGAATTGGTTTACTGTATCTTGAAGAAGACATTTGATACCCCAATTATGATGTATATACTTTACAACTTGATAATTCCCGACATGACGATTCATCTATTCATATTAGGGTATCAATCATTTATAAGTAACCAAAGAGAAAAGCTTGGTTTTGGTTTGCTAGTGTTGTCAAGTGTTTATTGTTGTTAGTTAAATAAGATTCAATAAGTATTATCTTCATGCAATTGAAAACAGCGATGAATGCTGTTAAGGAAATATTCCCTTATGATCAGGTGAGAGATGAACAAGCTGAAATAATAGAGAAAATAATCAAATTAAATTTTCACAAGAACGGATCTAATGCCATGATTTATCAATCTCCAACAGGTACTGGTAAAACAATAGCAGCTCTTGCATCTTTGATGGTAATTAAAAAGAAAAAAGAGAAAATTATTATTTTAACGAAAACCATTGCTCAGATTGAACCGATTTTGCGCGAATGGAAGATAATATGTTCAAAAATGGGTTTAGATTCGATCTCAAACTATCCAATATTACCAGTTCTAGGTAAAAACCGGATTTGCAAAAATCATCATACAGACACCAACAGGATAAATACACAATGTATGAATTCCAAAATATCAAACAAAAAAGCAAAATCGTTATTGTATGATCTTAACATACATCTACTAACTCATAAGCAAGGTTTATCGTCCTACATTCAATTCATGGAAGATCTAAATTGTTGTTCATACATTTTAATGCAACGTATGATGTCTCAAGCGAAAATAATAGTAACAACTTACGCTTATATTGAAAACTATCTATTTCCAAGTTTTCTGAGTAAGTTAAGAGTGCCGCTGAAACATTTACTAGTTTTGTTTGATGAAGCACATAACTTGATGTATGACAAAAAAATAGAAATCTATCTGGATGATGTGATATATTGTAGAGACATTATAGGGGAAACGAATCTTTTGAAGTTTCTAAATTTCGAATTAAATGATAGTTTACCTAAAATGCAAAAAATTAAATTCAAGATGAGTTTATTTCGTCAAACAAAAGATATTTTACACGAAATGAGATCAAATAATGATTTGATAAATTTGAAGGCAAATTTAGCTGATTCTCAATTACAAGCGTTGAATCGTTTGATTGCATTTGTTGATTCAATTGGGAAAGGGTCACTTTACAAGTTCAAAGATAAAATAATGTTCCTAGATGTCCTTCCTAGTGAAAAATTACACAAATTTCATCAATCGAAAATTCAAATTTATCAATCCGCTACCATTACACCACTAAATGCATTCCAATCCCTATATGGATTGAAACCAGGAACAGTCCTGCTAGATCTTAAGGAGAAGCGGTTTGACAGATTGAAATTTAACCCACAACAATTCAGAGCGTACTATAAATTCTCATCTTCTAAAAAAGCGAAAAGAAATGAAGTAATATTTGGAAAAATGGCTAATATGATATTGAATATTTTTGAAAAATCACCACGACATATCTTAGTTCTCTGCCCATCTTATGAATACAGTAATGGAATACGAACTGCTATTGAGCAATATGCTGAGGGAATTATTATTGAAGAGACTGCAAAATCAAGATCTGAAGAAATTAACCTTCAAATAATGCAAGAAATAGTAAAAAAAATTATTCTAGGAAATCAGAATGGGAAAATCATGGAAGGAAATGAATGGGTAAAAAATAAAAAATCAATCATTTCAACGGTTGTGTTAGCTGGGTTACTCTACCCTATACCACAAACAGATCAAATAATTGTCAATAAAATAAGAAATAAAATTATTCGAAATAAAAAAATCGTTGAGATGTTTAATTTTCAAATACCAATCACTATTAGGACTCAACAAGCATTTGGGAGGTGTATTCGTTCTGAGAAGGACAAAGGTGCATTAATTGTTCTGGATTCTAGAGCAGATAAGTTTCTACAACAAAATATGTACTTAAGGAGATATAAAAAATTATCAAATTTGGAATCTGATCTTGAAACATTTTTCCAGAACTACGATATACTTGAAACCATAATCTAAATTCTATAAATTTACAAATCACTTAATTTTTCAACTATGAAGCGATCAATTAGCACTGGCACAAGAAACAGTCTGAGCCCTTTCCGTACCGACAAAATAATTATTTTTCAAAAACCATATCTGGAGATATAATTTCATTTCTAGTAAAACTATCCTCCTATTTTTTTGCTCCCATGGTTAAATAAAAATCAATACATAATAATAATAGGATTGATTTTTTTGTGAGATCGGTCTAACATGTGGGGATAGCTGGTTACTATCCCCCGCTTATTTTTCCTAAGTTTAGCTGTTTAGTTTAACATTTTGTTAGGTTAAAATCGCTTTTTTCAATTTATAAGTTTGATTTATCTATTCATAAAACTAACGATTAATTTGAAGAAGAGTTTCAGGATACTGCCTATACTTACCATATTTATAGTTGTGAATGATTTCCGTACCGACAAAATAATTATTTTTTAAAAACCATATCTAGAGATATAATTTCAGTTCTAGGAAAACTATCCTCCTATTTTTTTTGCTCCCATGGTTAAATAAAAATCAATATACTATATCTATACCAAAAATGCTGAATTGTTCGTTCACTGATTGTTATCACACTGAGTGCTCCTACAATTCAAATCAAGGTGAAAAAAATATGTTAAACCAAAAGACATCACAAAAAAAACAGGTTCCAAAACAATCTTTTGTTTTACGAACTGAATCAATTCTACTTCCAAAAGGAGAGACAAAACATCTGACTTCCAAATGTAATATTTCCCGGATTGTTTACAATTCTGCAAATCATCATTTCAGACCTATTTATCAGGAAACTGGTAAAGGTCCTAACAGAAGTTCAGTATGGAATTGGCTCAAAAATCATCATGATTTTCCTTTGTGGAAAGACGCAATCGGAACAAAAACTTGTCAACAAATTGTTAACTTATTAGTTCATAATTATTCGAGCTATTTCAAAGCCCTAAAGGCTTGGAAAGTTGACTCTAGCAAGTTTCTTTCAAAACCAAAATCACCCGGATTCATTAACAAGACAATTTGTGCTAAACGGTTATTTATTTTACCAATAGCCGCACAGAGTCTTCGTGTAAATCATGAATTAGGTATTCTAAAATTACCCAAACGATTTGATTTAACAGTACGTTTTAATCAATCCAAGGGAAAAGAAGTTAGAAATGGAAGAATAATTCCAATTGCAGACAATCGATTTGTTTTCCAAATCTCGTACCGAGACAAAGCTGTTCCAATTTCAGTCAAAAATTCTCGAATTGCATCAATTGATTTAGGAGTTAATAATTTGGTGACTTTGTCAACCAATTTCGGGTCTCAACCGTTTAAAATCAACGGAGGACCTGTAAAATCCATAAATCAATATTTTAATAAAGAAAAGGCTCGATTAGATCGAATCTATGCAATAACCAATGCCAAGGGTTCTTCCAAACGGGATAAACTAATTGAAAAACGTAATCGAAAACTTTCTGATTTTTTCCATAAATCCAGCAGATCAATTATTAATTATTGTATTTCTCAAAAAATTGATACAATAGTAATAGGTTTGAATGATTTTTGGAAACAAAATGTAAAAATGAGAAAGAAGGATAAGCAAAATTTTGTTTACCTTCCATTTAGAAAGTTGATAGATCAAATCATGTACAAAGCTGCAGACAGTGGGATACAAGTTATCGTCAATGAAGAGAACTATACAAGTAAGTGTAGCTTTCTTGATAACGAATTTCCACAAAAATATAGTAGCTATCTTGGCAAAAGAGTTAAACGAGGTAAGTTTCGAGCAAATGATGGTACATATTAACACACTCTATTGCTTGTTTGAGTATAAACATCAATGCGGATGTCAATGCTGCTTTGAATATTGGACGGAAAGTCTTTCCAAATCAATTTTCAAACATCAGCGTCATACGTCATCCTATTGTTCGAAATATAGTTTGATTCTATTTATTTCAGTATAGATAATTTATCTGGAATATTATTTGATTTGACCAAAAACCGATCGTTTCGAAGTAATCTCGGAATATGTAACTCCACTTGGAATTATGTAGGACGGGATAGAGGATGCGGGCTACATCCATTGAGTTCCGACTCATCAATAGTTAGATTTCTAACTATTAGCTTTTCGTTTACGATCATTTTTCTTTATATCATTAACAAAAACAATTTTTCCACCTTGGAATCCAAGACCTTCGATTTCTGGGTCCAATGTGCTTATTACTTCTTGATCTGTAGAATCAGATGTGAACGACAAATCAATTAGAATTTCATTGAGGCCCTCTTGGGTTTTTTCTCTAGTATTGGAAAAATGAATTTTACCCTCTTTTTCAAATAATAATCCATTAGCTATTCCCAATTGGAGGATTTCTTCTGGCGATTTACTAAGTTTAAGACTATTTAATAATGCAAATCTTTGAATATCTTTGTTTTGATCTTTTGGTGATTGATTCAATGAAGAATATCCTATCTTTTGTAATCTTTGGACATCATACAAAGACGCATTTGTTATTATAGTCTTATCTTCAGTTAATTCTGATGTATACTTAAATACGGCTAAAATGTCTGCTAAAAATCTAGTTTGTATCGGATTATTAAATATTAGAGGAAATAATTCCTGCTCATAAAAATAATTACCATTTGCATCAGGGGTTGTTGCTTTCATTAATTGCCCCTGTAGTTCTTGTAATTTTGAAGCTATCATGTCATTATTTGAACGATCACCAATTAAGGAGATTGATATCTTATCAATTTTCATATCAATTTCTGCATCCGAATTTCCAATTACGTCTAGGTAAATATCCAATAACTCTTCGAGTTTAACACCATATGGCCTCTCAAAAAAGAGTTTCTTGGTTGGCCTTTTATGCTGTTTCCTCTTTTTATCACGAGGCATTTCTAAATCTCTCTTTATTTAACAAAACTTCTTCCGTAATCAATGGCAGTATTTCTTGATTGTTTCCAACCACAGGCTGTACACTCCAATGTATCACGTTTAATCTTGTTTGTTTCCTCACCACATTTTTCACAAAGAGAATATACAACACCTGAGTCATTTTTCTTTGTATCTAATTGGATTGGACTTGATTTAGCATCAATAACAGTTGCTCGAACAACATCCCCACTAGCATAGAAAGAATCAAATGATCTTACAAAATCTCTTGAAGCATCTGATATATGCATAATTGCAGAATAATGAGGAATTGTCTCCTTCCCATTGATGAATATAACATCAAATCTTGTGACACTCCTACCTGCTTTGATAACGACTGCAATTACTGTATCATGTCTTCTTGGCACTGGAGATCCTTTTGGAAGAGAATACACTTTAGCACGATACGCTTTTTTATCAATATATTCTTCACCAAACACAGCGGATCGAACTTCATGGTTCTCAATGTATGTACCTTTTGAAGCTAAAAATTCCTCCTCAATTCCAATTTTTGAAGAGGGGAAAAGGAATTTTTTCTCCTTAACCTTTTGTTCTTTATTAGTCATTAATATAATCCTACAAGTATTTATTTTCATTATAGTATAATTAATCTTGTTTAGATCGCGACAGGAATTACTAATACTTACAATTATTTTTTTCTTTCTAAAAAATTAAAATTTTCAAAAAATAATTATTTGTTTAAATATTCAAAATAAGATCAATTGATCCATTATTGCGTGTAGTTGTTACAAAACTATCGGCTGTCTACAAAGAATCTATACGAAATTTTTGAATGTAAAATAGATCTAGCTAGTTTGTCTCAAATTCAATTAAATATCAAATATTTAAGTAGATTAATTAATTAAAGATATTCAGGTCTCATAAATTATTCGAATTGCGTATTAGGATGATAATACGCACTTGGAAAAATTAATCGATCCATGATTTTAACATTGGATTGAAACGAATCTATGTTTTAATAGGAGAAACTTCGGGAATTAGTCCCCATTGATACAGAGAATCTAGATACAGCTTTATTTCTTCTTCTTGATTTCTCTTCATTACCAATGAGCCATAATCTAACAATGTTTGTAAATGTAGTCCTGCACCTAGGTAGGCTATTACTTTTTCGTCTTTCATCCAAAATTCTACATAAGCACCGAGCTCTAGACCAAGCTTACGAGGATCATCTATTGTAACAGATCTATGTACCCAAACTGTATCCTCTTCTGCAACCATTCTACCAAAATCCCAATTTATATAAATTGTGGATAGCCATTTCATCATTTCAATCCATTCCTTTTTATTTGTGTAACTGTTGAAATTGTAGGATAGAGTATCTTCGTCGAAGCCTAAAAGTTTTATAAAATTATAAAATCCGGTTTTTGTATAGTTTGGATTAACTTTAAGATCCATATCACCACCCGATGGATAGAAATCATCATGAATTGTGGATTCAAAAAGTTTCCAGTCCTGTGTTTGTAATGCTTCGAAAAACATTCGAATAATTTTTTTATTTCCCTCAATTGTCATCATTATTAAGTTGTCTACTTAAAATTTGAATATTTCGGTTTCCCGTTGAACTGAGTGTATGATGGTTTTCAGTTTCGGCCCTTGGTTTTCTCAACAATTCATGCCAAGTTGATGTTTCTGAATTTCGTAATGCGTATTATGAGCATAATACGCATTCCATAGAATTTTCAACATTGAAGCTATTGATAAATTAATTTAGCAGAAAAAAAAATGAAGAAGTTAAAATAAACAAATTGCTATTTAATTAACTGATGGACTATATTTGAGACAGACAGCCAAAATCCATTTTTTAAAATCCATTTTTTGCGTATAGGTGTACCTTAACGCAAAAATTTGTTTCATCATTTACAATGTTGAATATAATTTGATACAAATATTTTATTGCAATTTTCGTTTGATTGATATCAAAGTCTGACAAAACGAAATCATAGTTGTTACTATATGCAAATTAATAATTTAATAATTATTTCACCCTTCAATTTTTCTTACAAAATAGATATATCACTTTAAAATATTAGAAAATTATGACTTATGAAATCCGAACCTACAAGGAAGAATATTTGGAAAAACAAGTTGAAATTGGATCATCAATTCTTAGTAACTGGTTAGGTACACAACAAACAGGATTAGAAGCACTGCGAAAAGCATATTCAAATGAGAATTTTGATCCAGAAACAAAGTTCTATGCTTTTAAGAATAATGAAATGGTAGGATTCCTCACAGCTGGTATCAAAGACACAACAGCAAATATGGAATTTCCAGTTGTATTGTCAAATCATCAAGATGCAGAAAAATTATTAATCGAAGCTGCATATTCAAGCTTTAAAGAAAAAGGTCTTTCCCAAGTTGTAAGTAGAGCTTCTCCTACATGGGGTAAAACATTGGAATTTGTTAAAGAATATGGATATGCTAAAAAGAATGTATTGTGGATAAGTTCTAGGTTAGATATTGCTGATTTCGAATCATCACTAGATAATACAGATACAGAAAGTGTAAATATTGAAAATGATTATGAAGGAATAAAGGAAATTCTGATTAAATTTCGAGAAATGACACCTGAAGGTGTAGATAGCTATTTTAAAAGTCTTAAAAAAATAAATGAAAGAATCACTAGTTGGAAAGTTATACGAAGAGATG
>MDVR01000177.1 GCA_001940725.1 Candidatus Heimdallarchaeota archaeon LC_2
ACACACAACATAAGGGATACCTTGGCTGACAAACCGATGAAGGGCGTGGCAAGCTGCGATAAGCTTAGGGTAGGTGCAAGCAACCTTCGATCCTAAGACCCCCGAATTGGATTCCACCTCATGTCCAAAAAGCATGGGGATCCTCAGTAGAGGAAGGGAACCCTCCGAACGAAAGCATTCCAGTAGGAGGTGGAAAAGAAAGCAATTGCGATTTCCCTACTAACGGCGAGTGAACGGGAAATAGGTCAAACCGAATGCATGTTTGAAAAAATATGTGGATGTGGTGTTGCGGGCTGAAATTAATGCTTCTTAGAGAAAAGTCGAACTCCTTTGGAAAAGGGGGCCGTAGAGGGTGATAGCCCCGTATATGAAATCTCTAAATGCTACAAGTTTCAGATCCCAGACTAGGGCGCATTGGGAATTGCGTCCAAACTTCGAGAACAAACTCGAAAACCTAAATATTAATGTCAGACCGATAGAGCACTAGTAAGGTGACTGAAAGGTGAAAAGCAGCGGTAAAACGCAGTGAAAAGAGCTTGAAATTATGTTGTTAAAGAGTGTCATGGCGTGAAAGGATAGAGACTTTACGAACTTAAAATCGGCGACGATTGAACAGGAGTAAAGTTTACCGGCGTCACGACGTCAGTCTTGAAACACTGGCCAGGGAGTTTATCAGAGTGGTGAGATTAAGGTTATATTGAAGTCATAGGGAAACCAACCAGTCCGCAGCACAGCAATGTGTCAGGGACGACGTCTGAAAGGGCGTGAAATCACTCGGATAAGATGCGAAAGGAGGCGATCTACGCGTGGCCAGGTTGAAGCCGCGGGAAACCGCGGTGGAGGACCGAACCGTTATTGATATACAACTCATTCGGGTGAGCTACGTGTCGGAGTCAAAGGCTAATCGAGCCTCCTGATAGCACATTAAAACCAAAGT